>NZ_JAXOVV010000005.1:0-166509 GCF_036663415.1 Salinicola sp. 4072
CTGCTCGAACGTCTCCAGGCGTACGAGGACGACGTGCTGCGTTTCCTCGACGACCCCGCCGCGCCCTTCACCAATAACCAAGGGGAGCGTGACCTGCGGATGACCAAGGTCCAGCAGAAGATTTCAGGCTGTTTCCGCTCCTGGGAAGGTGCCGAGATCTTCTGCCGGATGCGCAGCTTCCTCTCGACGGCGGTCAAGCAGGGCCTGGCAGCGCACACCGCACTGGAACAGTTGTTTGCCGGTGAAGTGCCCGAATTCATGCGTCGGGACGGCCTGGATCAGGCAGCGTGACCTGAATAGTTACCATGAATTTTTCATGACGCATCCAGATGCAATCATTATACTGACGCCGCCACTTCCAACGCATCCAGGCCACGTTATGGTGAGTACCAATCCGTTCTCGGCGCTGTTTGGACGATCGCCGTTCCAGCCGCTTCTGGCTCATATCGTCAAGACCAGCGAGTGCGCCAGCCAGCTGTTGCCCTTTTTCGATGCCGCGCTGGGTGGTGATTGGGAAGAAGCGCGAAAGCACCGCGAAGCGATCACCCGTCTCGAGCACGATGCGGATGAGCTCAAGACGCAGCTGCGCCTCAATCTGCCCAATACCATGTTTCTGCCTGTCTCGCGCTCCGATCTGCTGGAACTGATCAGCGTCCAGGACAAGATCGCCAACAAGGCCCGGGATATCACCGGCATCATGTTGGGGCGGAACATGATCATTCCCGAGCCGCTGGCGGAACCGATGCGCGACTATCTGCGTACCGCCGTGGCCACCGTCGACCAGGCGCGCAAGGCGCTCGAGGAGCTCGAGGACCTGCTCGAGTCCGGCTTTGGCCGCAACGTCTCCGATGTCATGCAGGAACTGATCAAGGAACTGCACGATCTCGAGCATCAGGCCGATGAACAGCAGATCGACATTCGTCGTCAGCTGTTCCAGCTCGAGGCGCAATTACCGCCGGTCGATGTCATCTTTCTCTATAAAATCATCGAATGGATCGGCGAGCTGTCCGACCGCGCCGAGCGCGTGGGCAGCCGCCTGCAGATACTGACGGCCCGCTGATCGCGGGCTTCGTCATTCTACGCCTTCGTCACGCCACTCAAGCGAATAAAAGCCTATGTCCATCATTGCGCAATACGGTGATGTCTTCATCATTCTTGCCTGTGTCTTCGGTTTCTTCATGGCATGGGGGGTTGGAGCGAACGACGTCGCCAACGCCATGGGAACCTCGGTCGGCTCCAAGGCGATCACGATCAAGCAGGCGATCATCATTGCGGTGATCTTCGAATTCCTCGGCGCCTGGCTGGCCGGCGGACAGGTCACCGAAACGATCCGCAAAGGCATCATCGATCCGGCCCTGCTCGAGAACGACCCGCAGATGCTGGTCTACGGCATGCTGGCTTCGCTGCTTGCTGCCGGCTCCTGGTTGCTGATCGCCTCGCTGAAGGGGTGGCCGGTTTCCACCACGCACTCGATCGTCGGCGCCATCGTCGGTTTCGCGGTGGCCGGGCTGGGCGTGCAATCGGTCAGCTGGGGCGCGGTGGGAACGATCGCGCTCAGTTGGGTAACGTCGCCGCTGATCGCTGGCGTGTTCTCCTTCATGCTGTTCCGTTCCGTGCAGGTGCTGATCTTCGACAACCCCGATCCGTTCGCGGCGGCCAAGCGCTATGTGCCGGGCTATATCTTCCTGGTCGGCTTCATCGTCTCGATGGTGACGCTGGTCAAGGGGCTCTCCCACGTTGGCCTGCATCTGACGTTCGGTGAAAGCCTGCTGCTGGCGGTGGCGTTCGGCGTGATCATCATGATGTTCGGCCTGCTGCTGGAAAACCGCATCAACCGTGGTGACCGCCGTGCCCGCAGCAACTATGACTTCTCCAGCGTGGAGCGCATCTTCGGCGTGCTGATGATGTTCACCGCCTGCGCCATGGCCTTCGCCCACGGCTCGAACGACGTCGCCAACGCGGTCGGCCCGCTGGCGGCGGTGATCAGCGTGGTCGAGAACGGCGGCGGCGTTTCCGGCGCTGCCGCCATGCCGTGGTGGGTGCTGGTGCTCGGCGGCGGCGGGATCGTGGTCGGCCTGGTGACCTACGGCCACAAGGTCATCGCCACCGTCGGTACCGGCATCACCGAGCTGACCCCGAGTCGCGGTTTCGCCGCGACGCTCTCTGCCGCGTCGACCGTGGTGCTGGCCTCCGGTACCGGGCTGCCGATCTCGACCACGCACACCCTGGTCGGCGCCGTGCTCGGCGTGGGGCTGGCTCGCGGCATGGCGGCGCTCAATCTGCGCGTGCTCGGCACGATCGTCCTCTCCTGGCTGATCACGCTGCCGGCTGGCGCGGTGCTTTCCATCGCCTTCTTTTTCATGTTCAAGGGCATGTTCGGCTAGGATCTGAAAACTGTCTGCGCTCGGTAATACCGCGTTCAAAATCGGCTTAGAATGCTCATTTACAGCTTGTAAGCTCCGCTTCTGCGCCGATTTCCGCCTTGTCTTGCCTTCGCTCGCCGACTTTTCAGGAAGCAGGATTCTGGGCCAGTGCGTAAAGCTGGTCATGGCTCATGGACGCTCTGGTATAGTTCGAGGCAGGCCCCACGCGGGTCATGCCTCATAGCCAACAGCCGGAGCGTCTAATCCTTGGACTCGCGTTTTCCCTTCGTCGACTGGTTTCGCCATTCATCGCCCTACGTCAACGCCCACCGTGGCAAGACCTTCGTCATCCTGGTGGAAGGCGAAGCGATGGCGTCGTCGCGACGCAGCCAGCTGCTGCAGGATCTGGCGCTGCTGCATACGCTCGGCGTTCGGGTCGTGCTGGTCTACGGCATCCGGCCGCAGGTCGGTGCCTCGCTGGAAGCCGCCGGTATCACGCCGGTGCGCATCGAGGGGCGCTGGGTCGCCGATCGCCAGATCATGGATCACGTCGAACGCATCGCCGCGGTAAACCGTCTCGATCTCGAAGCCCAGCTCTCGCTGGGGTTGCCCAACACGCCGCTGCATGGTGTCGAGCTTACCGCCGTCTCCGGCAATCTGGTGACGGCGAAACCGCTGGGCGTGCGCGGCGGGGTGGATTTCGATCACAGCGGTGAAGTTCGCCGCGTGCGCAGCCAGGCGATCGAGAGCCTGCTCGCCGGCGGCAATCTGGTGATCCTGCCGCCGCTGGGATACTCCCGCACCGGCGAGGTCTTCGATCTCGACGCCTCGGAGATCGCCCAGCATGTCGCGGTGTCGCTCAAGGCGGATAAATTGATTCTGCTGGGAGAGTCGGCCGGGCTGCACGACGACAGCGGCCAGCTCCAGCGCCAGCTGACACCTGATGAAGCCGACGCCCTGCGCGAACGGGAGGCGCCCGGCAGCGAGCTCGCCCGCCATCTGGGCGCGGCCTGCGGCGCGGCCCGCCACGGTGTCGGCCGTACGCACCTGCTTTCCTGGCACGACCACGACGCGCTGCTTGGCGAGCTGTTCACCCGCGACGGGGTCGGCACCATGATCACCCAGAATCGCTACGAGCAGTTGCGGCAGGCGGTACTGGATGACGTCGGCGGCCTGCTCGCGCTGCTCAAGCCGCTCGAGGCCAGCGGCATGCTGGTCGCCCGAACCCGGGAGCGGCTGGAGCACGAGATCGAGGATTACGTCGTGATCGACCGCGACGGCATGGCGATCGGCTGCGCGGCGCTGCATGGCTACGCCGACGCCAGAATGGGTGAGCTGGCCTGCCTGGCGGTGCATGACGACTATCGGCGTGGCGCCCGGGGAGAGATGCTGCTCGCCGAGATCGAGCGTCGTGCCCGGCGACAAGGGCTGACGCAGCTGTTCGCCCTGACCACGCATACCACGC
The DNA here is from genome assembly GCF_036663415.1 of Salinicola sp. 4072. Classification (NCBI taxonomy): domain Bacteria; kingdom Pseudomonadati; phylum Pseudomonadota; class Gammaproteobacteria; order Oceanospirillales; family Halomonadaceae; genus Salinicola; species Salinicola sp. 4072. Next base: position 3,829 of record NZ_JAXOVV010000005.1, read on the forward strand.
ACTGGTTCGTCGAACGCGGCTTCTCCCTGGCCACGCCGGACGCGCTCCCCGCGCTGAAGCGCGAGACCTATAACCAGGCCCGACGCTCCAAGGTCCTGCTGAAGTCGCTCTAGAGCGACACCTCTGACAGCGTATATCGCGCTTTGGCGTATCCAAATGGAGACGCTGTAAACCTCTGATTTTTGGATTTTATTCTGAATTGGGCGAAAAAGTGTCTGCTTATGGAGACATTTTTGAGCCCGTTTTTCCGTTTTTCCGGGGCAGAGACTGGCGGCAACCCGACGTCGAATAATGGTGCGTTTTTAAGTTATTGATTTTATGTGTTTTTAATAAAACTGGCACGCCTGTCGCAATACTGTTTATCGAGAGCGACGAGATGGCCTCTCCGGAAGTCATCTCGCCGGATCTTCTCAGGCCCCCAACTACCCTGTGCAGGGCCTGGCAAGATTCGACAGCGTCTGCTCCACGCGATGTGTGACTTAGGTTGCGATGAGACGGGTGCGGCCCATCGGGCAAGGAGATGCACCATTAGGGCAAGGATGCCCCGGCAAGGATGCCTTCCCCCTCGAAAGAGGGGACCCATTGCGGCCGGGCGCAGCGTTTTCCGAAACGTTTTTCGTAACACGTTTTCGGAAAGCAGGCGACCGGTTCAGACACGAAGCAGGCGGCTCGCCGCCACGGTATTCGAGAGCCCCTGAATGGCCGAATCGAGTACCGGCTTCGGGGCCTTCGGGGCTTTTTAGCCCTTCGGGGCTCTCGGGCCCTTCGGGCCACGGGAGCGATCTCGAATGACTGATTCAGGCAGTGTTTCAAGGTCGTTCTCGACCCTTCAGTTCCCTGCGTACCTTGGGCCGGCTCTGCCGGCCTTCTTTTTTTTGTACGGGTTTCCAGAACCTGCCACTTATGGCCCGAATGGGCATTCAATAATAATGCTATTCTTGCGGAACGATCCATGACCCCGATGGGCATCCTGCATAGAGCCATTTTCATGACCACCAAGCTCTCCCGACGCTGGCGTCCTCGCTCGCTACTGCAACTCGTGTTGCTGGCTTTCGTTGTCGTCATGTTGCCGATAGCGGTGCTGATGTTTCAGGCCGGGCAGGCGCTGTCACAGCTTTCGACGCTTGCCGACCAGAGCGCCCGGGAAGCCGTCGAAGAGACGCGTCGGGCGCGCATGTTGAGTACGCTGGCGCTGCAGATGGAGCGCAGCGCCCGCCAGTACGCAGTCATCGAGGAAGAAGGGCTGCGCGACATCTACGACCAGAAGGTTCGACAGTTCGGCGAGCTGCTGCAACAGCATGAGTCGTTGATGCGCAATAACCCGGATTTCCAGTCGCTGGCCGAGCGCTACCAGCAGTTGCGCTATCTGCCCCAGGCCTCGGTGGAGGATATGAGCGCGTTTCTGGAGCGCTTCTCCGGTTTTGCCTCGGAGTCCGATGCGGTCAGGAAAGCCACCAACGATCTGATCGACACGCGCATCGCCAATATTCGCGAGCAGGCGGATGCGGTCAAGGCGCGGCTGTGGATGCAGACCGCAGCACTGGTTTCCGCCAGCCTGATGCTGATGCTGTTCTTCACCTGGTTGATCACGCGTCCCATCCGCCAGCTCGAACGGCGTATCTTCGGTTTGGGCAGCGGCGAATGCAGCGACACGCCGATCCGTATCCAGGGGCCGGCGGAGCTGGTCCAACTGGGTGACCGGCTAACCTGGCTGTCCGGGCGGCTTTCGGAGCTGGAAGCCCAGAAACAGCAGTTTCTGCGCCATATGTCGCATGAGCTGAAAACACCGCTGACCAGCGTCCGGGAAGGGACCTCGCTGCTGTCCGACGGTGTGGCCGGCGAGCTCAACGAGCGCCAGAGCGAAGTCGTCAGGCTGATCGACGAGAACGGGCAGGAACTGCAGACGTTGATCGAGCAGTTGCTGGACTACAATCTGTTGCAGAACAGCCGCCGAATGAAAGTCACCGCGTTCGATGTCGCGACGGTGATCCAGGAAGTGCTGTCCAAGCACCGGCTGGCGCTCGACAACAAGGGGATGCGCATCAAGAGCCCGCATCATCCGCTGAAATGGCAGGCGGACCGTGAGCGAACGGCGCGCGTGCTGGACAACCTGATCTCGAATGCCATCGCCTATGGCGACGACGGTGGTCAATTGGTGATTCGTGTCTCGAACCAGCATGATTGGTTGGTACTGGATGTCGCCAACAGCGGCGAGCCCATTGCCGAAGCCGATCGCGAGCATCTGTTCGAAGCCTTCTACCAGGGCAGCGTGAGGCGCAAGGGCCCGTTGAAGGGATCGGGCATCGGGCTTTCGGTCGCCGCGGACTGCGCCAAGTTGCAGGATGGCCAATTGGCGCTGGTGGACGATGCCGAACTGCCGGTCTGCTTCCGTCTTACCCTGCCGTGGGCGGATTTCCCGACGCATGGAACGCAATACGAAAATGACGCCGCACCGGACGAGACGCTGCCGGGCGGTGATTCAAGGAAGGAAACATGGTCAGTCAAATGAGAACGACGCTTGCCCTGTTCGGCGTGATGGCGCTGGCAGGCTGTCAGTCCCTTACCAGTGAGCCCGTGCCCTACGGTTGCGGCGAGATCCCGACCTACGCCGATAACGTATGTCTGGTCGATACCTGGGTCGAGTTCGGCCTGCAAGCGCAGCGCGGGGATGACGACTGGCGCGAAGAGACCCTGGCCAGGGTCGGCCAGGGCCGCATGGACCAGAAGGCCGTGCGCGCCGTGGTGCTCTCCTGGGATGGCCCTGGCGAATGGCGGGAAGCCTCCGATCTCTACAAGGCCTCCATTGACGCCGCACCTTCCCGATTGCAGCCGCTGCTTCGGCAATGGCTTAACGGTCTGGAAGCGCGGCGACAGCTCTATGCGCAGCGGGGCGCGAGCCAGGGCGGCCGGCGCGACGACACGCAGGCACTGAAAGACGAAAACGAGAAACTAAAACAACAACTCCAGGAGATGTCGGACAAGCTGGATGCATTGACCGACATCGAGCGGACCATCAACGCACGCGATTGATCTCCGAGGACGCTCGCGACCGATCTTCAAGACAAGATCCCCGCGAATATCAACACACACGTAAAACCAGGCCATCCGTGCGACCCAGGCGATACCGGCGTCGCACGACCGCGTCACATCGAGCGTGACACGCCTTTATCGGCATCGATAAGGTGAAGCGGTGGCAGGAGGTGCCCATCCCATGTCATTGAATATCGAAACACCCAAGACCCGACCGGTGAGAACCCCGGCCATGCAGCCGGGCAAGAGCAGCAACACCGCCCACATTCTCCTGGTCGACGACGACACCAGCCTGCTCAAGCTGCTGGGCATGCGTCTGGAAAGCCGCGGCTTCCGGGTGACCACGGCGGAGAGCGGTCGCGAAGCGCTGACCCACATCGAAGAGACCTCGCCGGATCTGGTGCTTTCCGATCTGCGCATGGACGAAATGGATGGGCTGACCCTGTTCCACGAGCTGCAGCGGCGGGTGCCGGGTATTCCGGTGATCATCCTCACTGCCCACGGTTCGATACCGGATGCCGTCAGCGCCACCCGTCAGGGCGTGTTCAGCTTCCTGACCAAGCCGGTCGATCGCGACGAACTGTTCGAAGCGATCGACGAAGCGCTCAAGCAGACTCCGACCACGCGAGGCGAGGGTGGCGAAGCGTGGCGTTCGAAGATCATTACCCGCAGCCCGCAGATGGAGCGCGTGCTCGAACAGGCCTACATGGTCGCCGCCTCCGATGTCAGCGTGCTGGTGACTGGCCCCAGTGGTACAGGCAAGGAGCTTCTCGCCAACGCCATGCATCAGGCCAGCTCGCGTGCCGACAAGCCGTTCGTGGCGATCAACTGCGGCGCACTGCCCGAGCAATTGCTGGAAAGCGAGCTGTTCGGTCACGCCCGCGGCGCCTTCACCGGCGCGGTCAGCCAGCATGAAGGGCTGTTCCTGGCTGCCGACGGCGGCACCCTGTTCCTCGACGAGATCGGCGACATGCCGCTACCGCTGCAGGTCAAGCTGCTGCGCGTCTTGCAGGAGCGCCAGGTTCGCCCGCTGGGCAGCACCAAGTCGTTTCCGATCGACGTGCGGATCATCTCCGCCACCCACCGCGATCTCGACCGCGCCATGCACGAAGGCGACTTCCGCGAGGATCTCTACTACCGCCTCAACGTGGTCAATCTCAAGCTGCCGCCGCTGCGCGAGCGGGCCGAGGATATCCCGCTGCTGGCCAAGCACATGGTTTCCCAGGTGTCGGCGCGGCATAAACCGTTTGTCAAAGGCTTCTCGCCGGAAGCGCTCAACCTGCTCGCCTCCAGCGGCTGGCCCGGCAACGTGCGCCAGCTCGTCAACGTGGTCGAGCAGTGCGTCGCCCTGACCAGCACGCCGATGATTCCGGAAGCGCTGGTGTCGCAGGCGCTGGCCGCCGAGGAGAACGCGCTGCCCTCGTTCAGCGAGGCGCGCGCCGGGTTCGAACGCAGCTACCTGATCAAAGTGCTCAAGATCACCGAAGGCAACGTCACCCAGGCAGCGCGCATCGCCGGACGCAACCGCACCGACTTCTACAAGCTGCTCGCGCGTCACGATCTCGATCCCGGCTCTTTCAAGCCGAGCGCGATGCCGGATCCGGCTGGCTGACGCCGCTCGCAATCGAGTGCAGGAAAGTCGAAAGCCACCGCCGGCGATGAATGAATTGCCGGCGGTGGCTTTTTGCCGATGGCCTGTCGTCGATTACCGAGCGGCAACCGCGCTGTCTTCTCGATGTATCAGCGCTTCAGCCGCCGCTTCACTTCCAGCTTCAGGCGGCCTTCGCCGAGGCGGGCCGTCAGCGTCTGGCCGGGCTGGGTCTGGCTGGCGGCGCGGACAACCTGGCCGCTGTCGTCCTGCAGGATCGAATAGCCCCGGCCCAGCACGGCCAGCGGACTGACCGCATTGAGCTCGCGGGCGATTCCCTGCAGGTTCTGGCGCTCCTGCTGCAGTTTCCGCCGCTGGCCGGCCTCCAGCCGTTGCCGGAGCTGTTCGACCCGCTCGCGAGCCTGGCGCAGCGTCCGGCTCGGGTCATGCAGCGTGAAGCGTCGGGTGGCGGCATCCAGCCGTTGGCGATCCCGTTGCAGGCGCTGGCGCATCGCCAGTTGCAGCCGGCGATCCAGCCCCGCCAGATGCTGACGCTGCTGGGCGAGGCGTTCGCCGGGATGACGCAGCCGCGCACGCAGATGATCGAGCCGCTGGGACTCGGCATTGGCCCGATGCTGCCAGGCGCGAGCCAGACGCTGGCGCTGCTGGGCGAGGGTCGCTTGCAGATCGCGGCGATCTGGCACCAGCCGCTCGGCGGCGGCGGAGGGCGTCGGCGCCCGGACATCGGCGGCGAACTCGGCCAGGGTCACGTCGACCTCGTGGCCGATGGCGGCCATCACCGGCAACTTCGAATGGAAGATCGCCCGCGCCAGATGCTCGTCGTTGAACGCCCACAGATCTTCCAGGCTGCCGCCACCGCGGGTGATCAGGATCGCATCGAACGGATCTGTCGTCGGATGTTTAATGTCTTTATGAGTCTCGGCATCCTTTCGCGCCTGACGATTGACCAGGGCCAGCGCCCGGATCAGCGCCGGCGGTGCCTCGCGACCCTGAACCGGCGACGGGAACATGCTGACGCGCACCATCGGCCAGCGCGCCCGCAGCACCGCCAGCACATCGCGAATCGCCGCGCCGGTGGGCGAAGTGATCAGCGCCAAATGCCGGGGCGGGTAGGGCAGCGGCCGGGCGTTGGCGAATACGCCCTCGGCGCTCAACTGTCGCTTCAGCCGCTCGTAGGCCGCCATCAGCTCGCCCTCGCCGCTGGGCTGCACGGCATCGACGATCAACTGGTAATCGCCCCGCGGCTCGAAGATCGACACCCGCCCGCGCACCTTGATCCGGTCGCCATCCTTCAACGGCGTGCGGGAAAGGCTCGCCCGGTTGCGGAAGAACGCGCACCTGAGCTGCGCCCTGGCATCCTTCAGCGTGAAGTAGATGTGGCCGGAAGCGGGCCGCGCCAGCCCGGAAATCTCCCCCTCGACCCAGCAGTCGCCGAAGCCTCGCTCCAGCATCTGGCGGGCCTGGCGGTTGAGATCGCTGACGGATAGCGTCGTTCTGCCCGGTTTGTCCATCGCGGACCTCGTTAGATAGAAAGTGCGGCCAGTCTAGCATTCCGCTTCAGCGCCTTGCGTCGAGGCAGACTTCAGCAGCCAGCTCACGAAGATTGCCCCGGCGAGCAGCGCGCCGCCGAAAAGCTGCAGGGCAATCGTGTGTCCAAAGCTATCGATCAGCGCGCCAGTGGTGACGACGGGCAGACTGAAGCCAACGTAGGCGAGCAGAAAAAAGCCGGCGCTGGCACTGGATTGTCGCTCGCTGGTGATAGCGAGGACGCCACTCAAACCGCCCAGGTAGACGAAGCCGTAGCAGGCACTGCTGGCGGCGACGGTGCCGATGAGCACTGCAGACAGTGTCCCGGTGAGTGCCCCCCAGGCGATCACCGCATACGCCAGGGGCAGAATGACCAGGCCCAGTTGGGTCGCGGTGTGGGGCGAGAGCCTCCGCGCCCATGGCTGGAACAGTACGCCACAACTGCAGATGCCGAAAGTGGCGAAACCGGACCAGGCGGTGAGCCCGTGTCGCGCCAGCGTCGACGGTAGAATCGCGATGACTAGCCCGACCGTGGCCCAGGCCAGCAGGATCGCCAGCCCGAACGGGAGCGCTCCGGCCGGGAAGGCCGGCAACCGGAGCATGGTGGCATGCCCTTGGCGTGGCGTTTCATCGGCTAGGCCGATCGTCAGCAGCAAGGCCAGACTTGCAGCACCCAGATACAGCCAGAGACTGGGCGGGGTCAGACTAGGGGCGTTCAGGACGAAGAGACTGGTCACCGCGGCTCCGAGGCCGAAACCCAGTGACGTACTGGCCGTGACCCAGTTCGCCGGCACACGCTTGTCGCGGCCTTGGAACAGCTCGAGCATGTAGGCCGGTGCGACGGCCGAGGTCAGCGCGGTGCCCAGGCCCATCAGGAAGCGAGCAATGCCCAAGGTGACCAGCCCGGGAGACACCAGTGTCAGTGACGTTGCCGCCAGGCAAAGACACAGCGCCGCAACGATCAGCGGGCGCCGCCCGACGCGTTCCGGCAGGCCGTTCAATGTCAGCAGGACCGGCATGATGCCTAGCACGTAGCAGGCGAAAGCCACGCTGGTAGCGCCGACGCCCAACCCGTCTTGCGCGGCCAGAGCGTCGTAGAGCGGCGCCTGCAGATTGACCGCTGTGGTGATCATGCAAAGTGCGAACGCGAGGCGGAGAGGAGAAAGTCCTGTCATGCGATGGCTGCCCGAGTCAGTAAAGGGGTTCCAGCCTGGCACCGGCGCACGGGACCGGTAAGGTACAATGCCGGCGGATAATTCACGCACTGTTCGCGATTATCACAGAACGGTTGCTACCCGGGGGTGTTACCGCGGTGAAGTGGGAAATCGATCAAGATTCGAGCCTGCCTGTGGTGGCTCAGGTGGCCGAAGGCATGCGCGACTGGATTGCCCGGCACGGCGTGGGCAGCCGTCTCCCCTCGATTCGTCGTCTGTCAAACGACATGGGGATCAGCCGCAACACTGCCATCGAAGCCTATGAGCGGCTGGTGGCGCAAGGATTGGTGTGCTCCAGGCCGGGATCGGGGTTCTATGTGACCGATGGCGCGTCCCGGGCGCTCGGCAGAAAGGATCGAGAGGCGCCAAGCCTGGACGACGTTACCGATGAAATGTGGCGTTTGTTTCAGGTTCACGAGCAGACCCTGAAGCTCGGCTGTGGGTGGTTGCCCACGCATTGGCGCGAGGGTGACGACCTGGCCTACGCCATCCGTCATGTGACTCGGCAGAGCCGCTCGGGCCTTTTCGACTACAGCACACCGCTGGGCACTCCGGAGTTGCGCTCGCTAATCCGGGAAAGAATGCGATTGCTGGACATCGAAGCGGATGCCAACCAGATCCTGCTGACGGGCGGTGGCAGTCATGCCCTCGACCTGCTCGTGCGGCTGACTCTCGAGCCGGGTGATACGGTTTTCGTGGAATCGCCGGGCTATTACAACCTGTTCGGCCTGTTGCGACTTCAACGGGTCAAAGTGATCGGCGTACCGCGCCTGAGCGGGGGGCCGGATGTCGAGCGAATGGAATCTCTGCTGAAAACGCATAAGCCCAGGCTGCTGTTCACCAACAGCGTGTTCCAGAACCCGACAGGGACGACGCTGGTGCCAACCGTGGCGCATCGCGTTTTACAACTCGCCGAGAAACACGACTTCCAGATCGTCGAGGATGATATCTACGCGGATTTCCAGCATGCCCCTACGATTCGGCTGGCGGCACTCGATGGCCTGCGAAGGGTGATCTATCTCGGCAGCTTCTCGAAGAGTCTCTCCTGTTCGCTGCGCGTGGGGTTCATCGCCGCCGGGCCGAGGCTGATCAAGCAGTTGGTGGACGTCAAGATGCTTACCAGCATCGCCTCGTCGCGCTTTGCCGAGCAGGTAGTGAAAACCATGCTGGAGAACGGCAGCTACCGAAAGCTGGCCGAGCGCCTGAGCACCAGACTCTCGGAGCAGATGGCCTCGACCCTCGAGCTGGTCGGGACAGCGGGCTGGGAGGTCTTCGCCGAGCCGGCTGGAGGCATGTTCCTGTGGATACGCCACCCTGCCGTGGCGTCCTCCGGCCGGCTTGTCGAACTTGCTCAGCGCGCGGGCATCAGCCTGTCGCCGGGCGATGTCTTTCTGCCTGAAGGCGGGCATTCGCCCTGGACCCGCATCAACGTGGCCTACGCGCGCGACCCCCGAGCGTTGCGCTTTCTCTCTTGTCCTGATGATGATGAACCCGTTGGCGGCGGATAAGCTGGCGTATGCATGGCAGGGAGGACTTAAAACCACCATGCCGCCCCGACCACGCGACCCGCGACCCGCGACCCGCGACTGCCATTGAGCAGCGTCGGCCAAGCGACTATAATGCGCGATTAACTTTTCGCGGCTCCCGGTTCATTGCCGAGTCCACACTGCAAGAACGGTCCCCAGGGGCTTGTCCCAGGGCATTCACCTTCAAGGACCATCGCGGTGCCGCAGGCTGTCACAGGCTCCCCACCACCTGCCAAATTGGGTTTCCGACCATGCTACGTATAGCGCAAGAAGCTCTTACGTTCGATGACGTATTACTCGTACCCCGCTACTCGGATGTCCTGCCCAGAGACGTCGACCTCAAATCCCGCCTGACCCGCAACCTGACCTTGAACATTCCGCTGCTCTCTTCGGCCATGGATACCGTGACCGAAGCGCGTCTGGCGATTGCGATGGCGCAGGAAGGCGGCATCGGCATCATTCACAAGAGCATGTCGATCAACCAGCAGGCCGCCGAGGTCCGCAAGGTCAAGAAGCACGAGAGCGTCATCGTCAAGGACCCGGTCACCGTCGGTCCCAACGCCAAGCTGCAGGACCTGCTGGAGATGGCCTCCGAGTACGGCTATTCCGGCTTCCCGGTGGTCGAGGGCGAGACCCTGGTCGGTATCGTCACCGGGCGTGACATGCGCTTCCAGCCGGATCACAGCGACAGCGTCGAAGCGATCATGACCCCGCGCGACAAGCTGGTCACCGTGCTCGAAGGCACCCCGCTGGACGTGATCAAGTCCAAGCTGCAGGAAAACCGCATCGAGAAGATCCTGGTCGTCGACAAGGACTTCCACCTGCGCGGCCTGGTCACCGTGCGTGACATCGAAAAGGCCCGCACCTACCCGAACGCCGCCAAGGATGCCGATGGCCGCCTGCTGGTCGGTGCCGCCGTCGGCACCGGCCCGGAAACCCCGGATCGTATTGCCGCGCTGGTCGAAGCTGGCGTCGACGTGCTGGTCGTCGATACCGCTCACGGCCACTCCAAGGGCGTGATCGACCGCGTGCGCTGGGTCAAGGAACACTATCCAGATCTGCAGGTGATCGGCGGCAACATCGCCACCGGCGACGCCGCCGTGGCACTGGCCGAAGCCGGCGCCGACGCGGTCAAGGTCGGCATCGGCCCCGGTTCCATCTGCACCACCCGCGTCGTCACCGGCGTCGGCGTGCTGCAGATCACCGCCGTCGCCAACGTCGCCGAAGCGCTGAAGCCGTTCGACATTCCGCTGATCGCCGATGGCGGCGTGCGCTACTCCGGTGATATCGCCAAGGCGATCGTAGCCGGTGCCAGCACCGTGATGCTCGGCAGCATGCTCGCCGGCACCGAAGAGTCGCCGGGTGAAGTCGAACTGTTCCAGGGCCGGACCTACAAGGCCTATCGCGGCATGGGCTCCATGGGTGCGATGTCCCAGACCCAGGGCTCCTCGGATCGCTACTTCCAGAGCAAGGACGAAGGCGTCGAGAAGCTGGTGCCGGAAGGGATCGAAGGCCGCGTGCCCTACAAGGGCCAGATGAGCGCCATCGTTCACCAGATGATGGGCGGCCTGCGCGCCTCCATGGGCTACACCGGCTGCCACAACATCGACGAGATGCGCACCCAGCCGGAGTTCGTCAAGATCACCGGCGCGGGCATTACCGAGTCGCATGTGCATGACGTACAGATTACGAAAGAAGCGCCGAATTACCGCGGCGCTTGATTGACCCGTTAGTCGGAAGAGGGAAGGGAGAAGTGGGAAGTGCATCTTTCCTCTTCGCTCTTTCCTCTTCATTCATTTCCGGCCGTGCTTTTGTCTCGGCAATTGAAACCATTACGGCGGTGGCCCCTTCATGACCGACATCCATTCGCACAAGATCCTGATCCTCGACTTCGGCTCCCAGTACACGCAGCTGATCGCCCGTCGCGTGCGCGAGATCGGCGTTTATTCCGAGATCCGCGCCTTCGATATCACCGAAGAAGAGATCCGCGAATACAACCCCAACGGCATCATCCTCTCCGGCGGGCCGGAGTCGGTCTCCGAGCTGGGCTCGCCGCGGGCGCCCGAGTGCGTGTTCGAGATGGGCCTGCCGGTGTTCGGCATCTGCTATGGCATGCAGACCATGGCCGAGCAGCTCGGCGGCGCCACCGAAGGCTCCAACAAGCGCGAGTTCGGCTACGCCCAGATCAACGTGTCTGGTGAAGACGACCTGCTCGGCGGGATCATGGATCATGTCGGCCACGACGGCGGGGCGCTGCTGGACGTGTGGATGAGCCACGGCGACAAGGTCGCCCGCGCTCCGGCGGAATTCACCGTCACCGCCTCCACGCCGAGCTGCCCGATCGCCGCCATGACCTGGCCGGAAAAGCGCTTCTATGGCGTGCAGTTCCACCCGGAAGTGACCCACACCCTGCAGGGCCAGCGCATTCTCGAGCGCTTCGTGCTGGATATCTGCAAGGCCGAACGCCTGTGGACCCCGGCGCAGATCATCGAAGACCTGACCGAGCGCGTCCGCGAACAGGTCGGCGACCGCCACGTGCTGCTCGGCCTCTCCGGCGGGGTGGATTCCTCCGTCGTCGCCGCGCTGCTGCACAAGGCGATCGGCGATCAGCTCACCTGCGTGTTCGTCGACAACGGCCTGCTGCGCAAGCAGGAAGGCGATCAGGTGATGGAAACCTTCGCCAGCCACATGGGCGTCAAGGTGATCCGCGTCGACGCAGAAGAGGAATTCCTCACCAAGCTGGGTGGCGAGAACGACCCCGAAGCCAAGCGCAAGATCATCGGCAACACCTTCATCGACGTATTCGACCGTGAAGCCGCCAAGATCGACGGTGTCGAATTCCTCGCCCAGGGCACCATCTACCCGGACGTGATCGAATCCGCCGCCAGCAAGACCGGCAAGGCCCACGTGATCAAGTCGCACCACAACGTCGGCGGCCTGCCCGAAACCATGAAGCTCAAGCTGGTCGAACCGCTGCGCGAACTGTTCAAGGACGAAGTGCGCAAGCTCGGCCTCGAACTCGGCCTGCCCTACGACATGGTCTACCGTCACCCCTTCCCCGGGCCGGGCCTCGGCGTGCGCATTCTGGGTGAAGTGAAGAAGGAGTACGCCGACATCCTGCGGGAAGCCGACGCCATCTTCATCGAAGAACTGCACAACGCCGACTGGTACCATAAGACCAGCCAGGCCTTTGCCGTCTTCCTGCCGGTGAAATCGGTTGGCGTGGTCGGCGACGGCCGCCGCTACGAGTGGGTCATCGCCCTGCGCGCCGTCGAGACAATCGACTTCATGACCGCCCGCTGGGCCCACCTGCCGTATGAGCTGCTGGAGAAAGTCTCCAACCGCATCATCAACGAGATCAGCGGCGTCTCCCGCGTGACCTACGACGTCAGCAGCAAGCCGCCCGCGACGATTGAGTGGGAGTGATTGCTGATTAGGGCAGGCAAGAACCGTCTAGCCCCACAGAATCACCCGCTTCATACGAAAGCCTGCCGTTACCGGCAGGCTTTTTTGTTGCAAAACGTTACCAAGCTAAGGCTAACTTGGGTTAAGCCGCTGAGGATACGGCCGATAGAAGAAGAAGAAAACTATGCGTAGGAGGTCGCAGGGAAATGATGTCATCCCCGGGCGGTAGCGTGGCTGGATTTACGAAATTACCGACGCAGGGGAAAGTCGAGAGTGAGAAAACGAAAAACAGATTGAAACTATAAGGTCTGCTTTCGACCCAAAGCGGCCATTGGTGGTGACTTTAGTATGTTGACGGATATATGCCAATAGTGATCATTCAAAGCTTTCAGCGCAAGGGTGATTGAGAGCACATAATCAAAAAAAGCTGAAGGATAACAATGGCTAGGCGATCAAACGGATTAAGAACTGTAATAAAAGTAGCAAAAACCATTGATCGAGCGGCAAAACAAGCGGAGCGGGATAGGCAGCGTCGTAATAGGGAAATCGAACTAGAAGCAAAGACTCGACAGCGCCGTGCCGAACAGGCTGAGCGTGCTCGGGTGAGGGCAGAAGCCCAAGCGATTAGAGACGAATTCCAGACCGCAAAAGAGTGCTTCGAAGACCGGGCCGAGGAGCGCCGTCTCGTCAAAGAAGACATCATCAGTGAATATATGAGGTGAAAACATGGATGTGACGATCATTGGCCTGGCAATCATTGTCTATCTGGCCTCACTGGGTGTGGTGTACATACTGATTACTAAGAGATCAGATAAGAAAATCCGGCAATACGGGACACTTACGGAAGCCATCAACACAGCTATAACCGAGAAACAGCAGGCAGAAAATGCTCTTACAGGAGTGCTTGAGAAGGTTGAACAGGCTAAAGAGGCTTTTAAAAAGCTTGATGCCGAAACTAAAGATCTTCAGGTGCTCCGAACTAATGCTGGTAGCATTGCAGACCAGTTGGCTAAAGATAGAGCTGCTTTAGATGAAGTTGAGGCTCTGATCGCCCAGCACCAGAAATCTGCCGAGGAAAAAGAGACTGCTATCCACGAGATTATGTCAAAGATAGACCTCTACAGCCGCCTGGATGCATTCGTAGAATACGGGCACTTTGAAATGCCAGAATATCTCTATGAGACGGGAGAGCGTTTCTCAGCCGAGATCAAGATCCTTCGGAACAAACAGAAGTCCATGATTAAAGACGGTAGTGCTTTTACTCAGGAAGGAGAAGTCAATCTTACCGGAGATAGCCGTGTCGACAAAAAGATCATCGACGGTCAAATGAAGTTAGTCCTCCGGGCTTTCAATATTGAATGCGATATGCTTATAGGAAAAGTCAGTCCTTCCAACTTTGAGCGCACCTTGGGTCGAATTGAAAAGCTGGCTAATGATCTGGAAAAATTAGTGGCTTCCCTACGATGTGGCATAAGCGTCAATTACGTCACCTTGAAATACGAAGAGTGTGGTATTCAATATCAATACACCCTCAAGAAGAAAGACGAGCAGGAAGAGCAAAAACTCATTAGAGAGCAGATGCGCGAAGAAGCCCGTGCAGAAAAGGAATACCGTAATGCCTTGGATGCAGCAGAGAAAGAAGAGAGGCTTTACCGTGACATTTTGGAAAAAGCTCGCAATGAACTAGATCAGAGCACTGCCGAAGAGCGTGCTCTTATTGAGGCCAAAATTTCAGAACTTGAACAGCGCCTTGCCGAAGCTGAATCTAAGGGAAATCGCGTCAAGAGCTTGGCTGAGCAAACCCGTCGAGGCCATGTATATGTCATAAGTAATGTCGGATCATTTGGTGAACATGTGTACAAAATTGGCATGACAAGGCGTCTAGATCCGATGGATAGAATAAAAGAGCTAGGTGATGCTAGTGTCCCATTCTCATTTGATGTGCATGCCATTATATTTTCTGATGATGCGCCTGCAATGGAAACCTCACTCCATAGGAAGTTTAGCAATAACCGTGTAAATGCTGTCAATCTTCGCAAGGAATTCTTCCGTGTCGAGCTTAATAAAATTCGAGATGCTGTTGAGGAAGTTGGTGGTAGAGAGGCCGATTTCAAGACTACGATTGCTGCGGAGGAATTTTTTGAAACGAATCGGTTACGTGAAAGGTCGGTTGCCTGATACGAAGATGGAATCTGCATTTGACTGCAGTGTCGATAGGATGGCTAAGATGGCTGCTAGCGACCCACAGCGGCCCTTCCGGCAAAGGCAGCAGGCGCGTTTATTGGTGCTATATAGCAGTCGCAAGGAAAGTGCTCAATTAAATTAGCAAGTTGGTGGTACGGTATAAGAACATTGAACGCGCGCACTCGTCCAAGTGGAAAAACGCGGGTGCTGCCTAATACCTGTTCTGCAATGTTCAAACGGGCAGTGGAGTAAGAATGTCGATCTCAACAGTTTCAAGTTTGATTGCCAGGTTGCAAAAAGAAATATCAGACCTCCACCACAAAATGAGCTTGGAGACAAAAAAGGAGTCTGATTGTGGAAATCGGATTGGGCAAATTGAAAGGAGTATTACCAACAGCACTAGCATTAGCACTCTGAAAAGCAAAAGCGCTGAAGTCCAAAGAAAGCAGGCTGAGATAGCTAAGATACAAGTAAATAAAGCTGGCTTTTATAAAAAGCTATCCGACAAAGAAGGGCAGTTGCTCAAGGCCAAGCAAGATCTTCTTAAGGAAGAGGAAAAGGAACGTAAAAAGCAAGCCGTTGCTGACGAGAGAGAAAGGAAAAAATTAGCAGATATAGAAAAGAGGCATCAGAGAGAGCAGCTTGAATACCAGCGCCGGTTGCGAGCAGAGATCAATCAAACTGCGAATATGGCTGCTCCTGTGAAAGAGTTGGCGAACACCCAAAATATTTCACCTACACACATTGTGAAATATGACTTGTTTATATCCCATGCCTCAGAAGATAAAGAAGAATTTGTTCGCCCGCTCGCTGAAACGCTAGAAAATATTGGGGTTAAAGTATGGTATGACGAGTTCACTTTAAAAGTTGGCGATAGCTTGCGAAAAAGTATTGATCAAGGGTTGGTTAATTCGAGATTTGGAACAGTCATTCTATCGTCTGCTTTTTGCTCGAAGAATTGGACACAGTACGAGCTTGACTCGATGGTTGCACGGGAAATGAATGGACATAAAATGATATTGCCGATATGGCACAAAATAACAAAGAGTGAAGTCATCAATTTTAGCCCAGCACTTGCGGATAAAGTCGCGCTAAACACTTCTTTGCAGAGTATTGAGGAAATTGCCGGAGAACTCGCAGAGGTAATTTTGGGCGCAAAGGAATAATAATGCGCTGCTACGGAAAATTTACTCGCTGGCGCTCCCAAATTTCCGCAGAGCGCGGCGTTAGGCAATAAAGATATGCACGTATTCATAGATACAAATATATTTCTTAGCTTTTATCATTACTCGAAGAAAGAGAAGCCAATGCCTGGTCAGGCCATTAAGTTCGCTCCCTTCTGTCTCCAGACCTTGCTTAACTCGGCCGCTTATGGCAGGCGTTAGAAGGAGAGGCATGGATACGGCATTCCGGCACCTTCATATGCCAAGTGAGCTGGCGTGTGAGTTTCTGGCGGTGTTCGCTCGGATGGAGTATTCACTAAAAGCGACAAGATTCGCGGTTCGGAATGGACGCGATGTTTCTGCCTCGTGGGATCAATTTGCCAATGAGGCCCATGAACGGTTCCATGCTGAATCCAGTGAGGAGTTGAAGTCAGCCGTTGACTTTATTTGGAACTGTCCTCCCCGCAAACAGTTCCTTGCTGACGATGAGCGAGTTCGCTTTCGTGATTTCGAAATCGATCCAGCGCAACGCAAACTTCAGCAATTGATACTGATGGTTCGAACCGTGAGAAATAATCTATTTCACGGTGGTAAACACCTCCCAGATGGTGAATCGGAACCAGGGCGGAACGAAAGGCTAGTTCGTTCATCGTTGGTTTTACTGCGGGAATGTGCCCAATTGGTAGATGATGTACGAGAGGCCTATGAGCGATAGCCTCTAACAAGGCCAAGCACCGAGACAGCTTTTCCGTTGCGGCTGCGCCTGTTGGCAGCATTATACTTGCTTTGGCTGAATGACCGCTTCTGGCCGTTAGCTGACCTGCTGGCGGATAAACCAAAGGTGTCGTAACTCGTCGCTTCGTTTACCACCGTAACAATTTGTTGAGCGCTTTACTGCGACGAAGGGTGCCAAGGATCAAGGGTGGTGAGCACCCCATGCCAATTCCACTCTGTACGTAAATCTGCGTAAAAGGGGCGCCTCAAGGGCGCCCGTTTTCGTTATAACTTCACCTTCAGAACCGGTCGACGCGGAATGGTGCCATATCCACTGCGGGTTTTTCGCCATCCATCATTTGAGCGAGCAGTTCGCCGGTGGCCGGGCCCAGGGTAAAGCCCTGGTGGCCGTGGCCGAAAGCGAGCCATAGTCCTGCCTTGTCGGGGGCAGGGCCGATCACCGGTTTCATGTCAGGCAGGCAGGGGCGGGCGCCTTTCCAGGGCTGACTGTCGCGGCGTTTGCCCAGCGGGAACAGCTTGCGTGCCACTTTCTCGGCGGCGCCCAGCTGCTTGTACTGGGGCGGCGATTCCAGGTCGGCCAGCTCGGCGCCGGTGGTCAGGCGAATCCCGGCGCGCATGGGTTCGAGCAGGAATCCTCTCTCGGCGTCCATTACCCAGTGGTTGAGCTTGGCCTCGTTTTCGGCGGAGTAGTGCATGTGGTAGCCGCGTTTCACGAACAGCGGCACTTTCATGCCCAGCCTCGTCAGCAGTTCACCGGTCCAGGGGCCCATGGCCACTACGATTTCCTCCGCCTCCAGATCCCCCTCGCTGGTCTTGACTTGCCAGCCGCCCTCCACCTGCAGCACGTCCTCGACGCTGGCCTGCTTCACCTGGCCGCCCTGTTCGGCAAAACTGCGTGCGTAGGCTTGCACCAGGCCGCCGGGGTCCGAGACCATCCAGGGCTGCGTCCAGTGGATCGCCCCGATCAGCCCCTTGCCCAGATGCGGCTCCTTGGCGTAGAGCGCCTCGGCGTCCAGCATTTCATACTCGACCCCGAAGCGCTCGTGATTCTCCTGGGCCACTTGCTGGCGTTCCTCGAACTCCTTGCGGGTGCGGTAAAGCTCCAGCCAGCCGCCCTTGCGCACCATCGCTTCGGCACCGGCGGCCTCGATCATCGGGGCGTGGGCCTCCTGGCAGCGCATGATCAGCGACGCCCACTCGCGCACGATGCGCGCGTAGCGCTCACCGCTCGAGTTCAGCCAGTAGTCCAATAGCGGGCCCGCCGCACTCATCATGCCGATGGGGCGATAACGGATGTCCACCTCGCGGTTGGGCAGCACCCGCAGCAGGGTGCCGATATCGCGCGGAAAGGCGTAGGGGCGCACTGCCTCACGCTGGATGATGCCGGCATTGCCGAAGGAGGTCTCGAGCCCCGGCTCGCGGCGGTCCACCAGCGTGACGTCATGACCGCGACGCACCAAGTGCCAGGCCACGGATACGCCGACCATGCCGGCACCCAGAACGATAATATTGCGGGCCATGGAAGTCTCCCTGCCGATGGATACGGAAAACTCCGCCGAGAGGCAGAGCCGTCATGCATGGAAGTTTATCAGCGCTTCCCATAAGATCGGCTATGTGCTGTTAATTAAGATTTTTGCTCTATTAATTAAACAATAAGGAGATCATTTATCTGTGAATGGTTAATTTAACAGAATTATCTGTGTACCCGTCTCCTGGGACCTGCGCGCGCCATTATCGAAGTGTTGAGTCAGTGCACTGAGGGCCGCTAGCCTAGGCGTCCTTAGCACGTTGTGAGCTTGGGGCGCGGCTACGCTTCAGTCTGCGAACCATGGTTGGGCAGTTCCTCTCCCTGACGAGTAGCCGCGCGGACAAAGGCGGTCGGGGATTGGCCGAGCGCCTTGCGGAACATGCTGGAGAAGGCGCCGGGGCTGTCGTAGCCGAGTTCCAGCGCGGTTCGGGTAACGGAACTGCCGGAGAGCAGTCTGGGGAGGGCGGCCATCAGGCAGGCCTGCTGGCGCCATACGCCGAAGGACATGCCGGTCTGCTGACGGAACAGGCGATTGAAGGTTCGCTGGCTGCGGTGCAGTTGCCGCGCCCACTCCTCGGGCAAGCTACGGATACTCGGCTGGCCGAGAAAGTTTCGGCACAGGCTGGCCAGTTCGGGATCGTGCGGCAAAGGCGCAAACAGCGGCAGCGACGGCGCCAGTTGGAGCTCGTGCAGCAGAAGTTGGGCGAGGGCACCGTCGCGACCGTTCTCATCATAGAGCGCGGGCATGTTGGCGGAGGCCAGCAGCAGCTGATGCAGCAGCGGCGACACGACCAGCACTTCGCAACCGGGGGAGGGGCGCGGAGCCGCGTGGGGCTCGATATACAGGCTACGGGTACTGACGCCGTTCATCCGCACCCTGTGGCGCTTGCCCGCCGGCAACCAGACGCCACTATAAGGCGGCACCATCCAGGTGCCGTCATCGGTATCCACTTCCATCAAGCCTGTCATGCCGTAGAGAAACTGGGCGCGGCGATGGGTATGAAAGTCGAGAAGGGTGCCGGGACTGTAGTCGGTGCCGATGGCTACGATGGGCCGGGCTACGCGATCCACGTCCGCCAGAGGGATATTGAGCATTGTCGTCAGCGTGGCCGAAATACAACGATTATTGGCCAGGCGACGAATGTCGGCCACCCCTCATCGGAATATCGTTCCTGTCGTTGAGTTCAATCAGGAGCGTTCCGATGTATGGCCTATTGCTTCTCTGCGGCGGGCTGGCCGGTGTGACGACCGTGCTGTTCGGTTTCGGTGGCGGCTTCGTCGTCGTTCCCTTGATGGTTACCTTGTTGATTGCCGTGCACGGGCTGGATAGCGCGACCGGGCAGGCGGCCATGCATATCGCGGTCGCCACTTCGACCGCGCTGATGATCTTCGCTGCCTCCCTGTCGACATGGCGTCACCATCGGCGGCGAACCGTGCAATGGCGCCTGGTGCGTCCGCTGGTGGGTTATATCGCCATCGGTGCCGTGCTCGGGGCGGCCGCGGCGGTGTCGGTGAGTGGAGAGTGGGTGCGCTGGATGTTCATCGGCTATCTGGCGATCACGATTGCAGACGCCATTCTGCGGCCGGGCTTCCTGCACCAGGCGAGTGGAGAGGTGCGCCCCATGGGTCGTCTGATGACGGCGGTGACAGGCTTGTTCATCGGTATCGTTGCGGCCTTTCTGGGGGTTGGCGGGAGCGTGATGACCGTGCCGCTGATGCGCCGCAGAGGGGCCAGCATGACGGCGGCCACGGCGATGGCCAATCCGTTGTCGTTGCCGATGGCGATCAGTGGCACCGCCACCTATGTGCTGTTGTCGGCCGGCGATGCCCCTCTGGGCGCCTGGTATGCGGGGTATGTGGATCTGCGCGCCTTGCTGGCACTGGCGGTGGGGTCGTGGTTCGGCATCCGCCTGGCATCGCTGGGGATCGGGCGCATTCCCGATCGCGTTCATGCCGGGGTGTACCTGTTACTGCTGACGGTAGCGCTGGCGGTGATGGTCGTCATGCACTGAGGCGATTCGGATTTTCACGACGGCGGCTGAGCGAATACGTTCCATAATCAGGGGGTCCCTTGGCGTAGGCGGCAAGTGGCCAGCCGGCAGGCTGCCAAAGCTTTCAATGTCGTCGCGCCAGCTGCAATGCTTGGGATTATTCATAATCATCTATATTTGATGTAAAAAATCCAATAAATGTTCAAATATGGCATATTGGTATAGCGTTGCGCTTGATTTGTTTCTGTTGAGGTGGTCAAATTTGAATCTTAAAAAGAATCTATAGTTCATATTTGGATGGTTTGGGTATGGTGTCTTCAGGTTCCAATCGCTCTGGCAGCCAGGTTGCAATGCCGCCTCCCGTGGCGCGTGCCCTGAGTAATCTCGGCCATGATCTATCAACGGCTCGCCGCATGCGTCGATTGACGCAGGAAGACCTGGCGCAGCGTATGGGGACATCACTCAGTACGGTCCGACGCATGGAAGATGGTTACCCTGGGACCGCATTGCACACGTTCCTACGCGCCCTGCATGTGCTTGGTCGCCTCGAGGATGTGGTCAGGGTCATGGCGCTGGAACAAGACACATTAGGCCTGGAACTGGCGCAGGAACAGTTGCCCCAACGGGTACGGGCAGCCGGTGGGAAAAAACAGAAGGCAAGGCCATCGGAGGAGTCGGGGAGAGAAGGCGGTGCCACTGGTGGCGATGAGCTCGAGGGCTTTTGATGGCGACCAGGAAAGCACAACGCCAGGATCTCGACATCCATCTCGGTACGGATGGCAAACTTATCGGACGCCTGTACCTGGGCAGCGGAAAGCGCAGCGCCTTCCGCTACGACGAACGCTGGTTGCAGGACCCGCGGTTCTTTACGGTATCACCAGACCTGCAGCCGGTTCCCGGAGTCCAATATCCACAGGGCGTGTTTTTCCGGGCGTTGGAAGACACGGCGCCGGATTCCTGGGGGGAGCGGGTTATCCGCCGCGCGCACGCCAAGTCGCGTCAGCAGGGGCGTGACGTCCCGCCGTTGGCGCCGGTCGATTTTCTCACCTGGGTCGACGATGAAGCACGTGTCGGGGCCTTGCGCCTTTTCGATCCTCAGCGCGGTATCTATCTGCACACTGAGGGCGTTCATCGTCATGTTCCGCCGCTGGTGGAGCTGGACAAGGTTCTTCATGCTGCTCGGGCACTGGAAGAGGGTGTGGAGAGTACTCAAGATCTGCAATATCTACTCGGGCAGGGAACATCGTTGGGCGGCGCGCGTCCGAAGTCGACGGTCCTTGATACCGATGGCTGGTTGGCTCTAGGCAAGTTCCCGAGTCAGGCGGACCAACGTGACGTGATTCGGGGGGAGGTGCTGGCCATGAACCTGGCGACTCGGGCAAACATTCGTGCCGCGCCGGCGCGTGTGGAGCTCATCCAGGACACGGCTGTGGCGGTGATTCGCCGATTCGACCGTACCGGTGGTGGAGGGCGCATCCCGTACGTGTCGGTCGCTACCATGCTGCAGACGAGCGGACGCGACGAGGATCACGCCTACACCGAGCTCGTGGACATATTATTGCAGTCCGGCTCCGATCCTATCGCCGACATTCACGAGCTGTGGCGACGTCTGGTTTTTAATTTCCTCATTTGCAACACGGACGACCATCTGCGTAATACAGGGCTGCTTTATGACGCTCGGCGTCGTGGTTGGCGTCTCGCTCCGGCATTCGATCTCAATCCCATGCCGGGCGATCATCGCGAAAGCAAGACATGGTTGACCGAAGACTCTGGCCCGATCGATAGTCGGCAAATACTCATGGAGGGGGCGCCGTACTTTAGGTTGAACAAGCAGGAGGCGGTGGCAGTCTGGAATGAAGTGGTAGAGGCCGTAGAAACATGGCGCTCCTTGGGGAAGAACATAGGTATGAGGAGTCGGGATTTGACCGATTTTTCGCCCGCTTTTGAGTCTGGTTTGTGAACTGTGCTGTGGATTATGAAGTGATTTTTATAAAACTATGCCTGATCTTGATGACCTGTGGCTCTATTTTCTAGGCCTCGTCTGAAAAGTCGGCGAGCGATGATTAGACAAGGCGCAACGACCGTAGGGAGTAACAGCCGAAGGCTGGCCCGAAGGGTGAGCGTAGCGAATCAAAATTGGCGAAAACGGACCGGGCTGGCGTACCAGTTTACAGGTCGTAAATGAGTACTTTGAGCCGATTTTTAACGCCGTATGGCCGAGCGCAGGCAGTTTTCAGACAAAGCCTAGGCATTTAAAGATAGTTACCCATGATGTTGATGACTCTGTGTTTCCATTCACCGATGCCTCCAGGTACTGCAACGCTCTCCGAGGGTTCCTCGCGAACCATTGCATGATCGCGGCGCACGTGATTGGTGACTTCTGCAGCGAGCTCTTCGTTATTACTTTGGCAAAGAGATCCGGTGGCTTGATAGCGTTCATGATCGCTGGTTCTATATCGTAATCGTGCTTGTCGGACTCGTCGATTAGCGCAGGTATGCCGTATCGCTCGAGCGGGCGTGTTACCGTCGGTTGATAGTGAAATTACTCGAACAAAACGGATATGGGCGAACAACCACAAATCCTGATCTATGAAGATGCCGAGAAGGCGGTCGACGTGCGTCTGGACGAAGGCCGCGAGACGGTATGGCTGACGCAGCGACAGATGGGCGAGGTATTCGAGACCACGCCCGAGAACGTGCTGATGCACCTCAAGAACATCTTCAACGATGAGGAATTGACCGAGGAGGCAACTGCTAAGGATTTCTTAGTAGTTCGACAGGAAGGTCGCCGTCAGGTGCGCCGCAATATTCAGCACTACAATCTCGATGCCATCATCTCCGTTGGTTATCGCGTCAATTCTCGCCGGGCTGTTCGCTTCCGCCAATGGGCTACGCGTGTCCTCCGAGAACATCTGACTCAGGGCTGGACGCTGCACCAGCAACGCTTCGAGGCCAACGCGCGGGAGCTGGAGGCGGCGATGGGGCTGGTGCGCAAGGCGGCGCACAGCTCGGCGTTGGATCTGCCGGGCGGCCGTGGGCTGGTGGATATCGTGGCGCGTTATGCGCAGACGTTTCTGCTGTTGCAGCGCTATGACGAAGGGCTGTTGAGCGACCCTGACGTGCAGGCGGGCGGTCAGCTTCCTTCGTTGGAAACGGCGAGATCGGCGCTGAACGAACTGAAAGCGGAACTGATGGGGCGGGGAGAGGCAACCGAGCTGTTTGCGCGGGATCGTAGCGATGGGTTGGCCTCACTGCTCGGCAATCTGGACCAGTCCGTCTTCGGCGAGCCGGCCTATCCGAGCATCGAGTCGAAAGCGGCGCATCTGCTCTATTTCGTGATCAAGAATCATCCGTTCGCCGACGGCAACAAACGCAGTGCGGCCTTTCTGTTCGTCGATTTCCTGCATCGCAACGGGCGTTTGTTATCGGGGACGGGAGAGCCGGTCATTAATGATGTCGGTCTCGCGGCGTTGACGCTGCTGGTCGCGGAATCCGATCCAGCCAACAAGGAGACGATGATTCGCCTGATCATGAACATGCTCGCCAACGACTTCTCGTCCACCTGACGATGCTCGCCGCCAATCCCAAAAAACCGTCGCTCGTCCACTCTAGTGTCGCATCATGAATCCTCTTCATGATGAGCTGAAATCATATCGCTTTTCATGCATCTACAGGCTCTGGCATAAAGAGCGCATCCGCTTCGACGACAGGCGCTGTAGCGCCTGTGGTCGATACGCCAGACAGGGTATTGGCAAACACGTGCTGGCAAACATTGCATTGAGGGGCGCTGGGCCTTCTGACGGTGCCAGCGCCTCTCTCGATTAACAGGGTGCTTGTTCGCGATGAGTCACGATTTCACATTCGATATCAAGAGCGTGCGGTTCGACGAAAACTATCGCCCGGCCGAAAACACGCGCACCACCACCAACTTTGCCAACCTGGCAAGAGGGGAGCGTCGCGAGGATAACCTGCGCAATGCCCTGACAATGATCGACAACCGTTTCAACACCCTGGCGCATTGGGACAACCCCAAGGCGGATCGCTATGCCGTCGAGCTCGACATCATCACCGGTGAGCTGAGCGTGGGGGCCGAGGACGAGGACGACACCTTCCCGGCGATCGAAATGCTCAAGACGACGATCATCGACAAGCACGCTGGCAAGCGCATTCCGGGCATGGTGGGGAACAACTTCTCGTCCTACGTGCGCGACTACGACTTCAGCGTCTGGCTGTCGGAGCACAACCGGGAGCGATCCGAATTCGGTATCCCCGAAGGGTTCGGCGACCTGCACGGCAAACTGTTCAAGCTATTCGTCAATTCCGATGCCTATCGGGCGTTTTTCGGCAAGCCACCGGTGATCTGTCTCAGCGTCTCCAGCAGCAAGGTCTATCGCCAGACCGACAATCGCCACCCGGTGCTGGGCGTGGAGTACGAAAACGACGAGTCCTCGCTGACGGATTTCTACTTCGGCAAGATGGGGCTGAAGGTGCGCTACTTCATGCCGCCGCATGCCGTCGCGCCGCTGGCGTTCTATTTCTCCGGCGATCTGCTCTCCGACTACACCGATCTCGAGCTGATCAGCGCCATCAGCACCATGGAGACGTTCCAGAAGATCTACCGCCCCGAGATCTACAACGCCAATTCGGTGGCCGGCAAGATCTACCAGCCGAGCCTCGAGCATCAGGACTACTCGCTGACGCGCATCGTCTACGACCGCGAAGAGCGCGGCCAGCTGGCCGTCGAGCAGGGCAAGTTCACCGAGCGGCACTTCATCAAACCCTACCGCCATGTGCTCGAGCAGTGGTCGGCCGATTATTCCCTTTGATCGCCCGTTCCAACGACATCCTTTGATCAACCCGTTATTAAGGTCACTTTTGCATGAAGACTTTGTTGCCCACGTCGACGGCCGGTAGCCTGCCCAAGCCCGCCTGGCTAGCCCAGCCCGAGACGCTCTGGTCGCCGTGGAAACTGCAGGACGAGGAGCTGGCCGAGGGCAAGCGGGACGCGCTGCGGGTCTCCCTGCACGATCAGCAGCGGGCCGGTATCGACATCGTCAGTGACGGCGAGCAGACCCGTCAGCACTTCGTCACCACCTTCATCGAGCACTTGAGCGGTGTCGACTTCGAACAGCGCGAGATCGTCAAGATTCGCGACCGCTACGACGCCAGCGTGCCCTCGGTGGTCGGCCCCGTGGCGCGCGAGAAGCCGGTCTTCGTGGACGATGCCAGATTCCTGCGCCAGCAGACCGACCAGCCCATCAAGTGGGCGCTGCCGGGGCCCATGACCATGGTCGATACGCTCTATGACGGCCACTACAAGAGCCGCGAAAAGCTGGCCTGGGAATTCGCCAGGATCCTCAACCAGGAAGCCCGCGATCTGGCCGCCGCCGGCGTGGACATCATTCAGTTCGATGAGCCCGCCTTCAACGTCTTCTTCGACGAGGTGAACGACTGGGGCATCGCCGCCCTGGAGAAAGCCATCGAAGGGGTCGAGTGCGAGACCGCGGTGCATATCTGCTACGGCTACGGCATCAAGGCCAACACCGACTGGAAGAAGACCCTGGGGTCGGAGTGGCGCCAGTACGAGGAGATCTTTCCCAGGCTGCAGGCTTCGAACATCGATATCGTCTCGCTGGAGTGCCAGAACTCCCACGTGCCGATGGAGCTGATCGAACTGATCCGGGGCAAGAAAGTAATGGTCGGGGCGATCGACGTGGCCACCAACACCATCGAAACCCCGGAAGAGGTCGCCGAGACCCTGCGCAAGGCGCTCGAGTTCATCGATGCCGACAAGCTCTACCCCTGCACCAACTGCGGCATGACACCCTTGTCCCGCCAGGTCGCACAAGGCAAGCTGAAGGCTTTGAGCGCTGGTGCGGCCATCGTGCGCCAAGAACTCGCCCGCTAGGCTTGGTCGCGTAGCGGCGAGTTCGACCACAGCAGCACCGTGTCGACATCGCGTCGGCGGGCCGGCAGCGGCCCGTCGGCGCGTCCGGGCTCGCGTGATGCGCCGGCGCTCGACCACTCTGGAAATCCTGCCCCATGACCAGCGTCGCGATCTTCGTCGACACCCAGAACGTCTACTACACCGTGCGTGAAGCCTACGGCAAACACTTCGATTACCGTCGGTTCTGGGCGAAAGCGACGACGAACCGTGAGGTGCTAACTGCCCGCTGCTATGCCACCGACAAGGGCGACCCGAAGCAGCGCGGTTTTCAGAACACGCTGCGAACGATCGGCTTCGAGGTGAAGTTGAAGCCGTTCATCCAGCGTGCGGATGGTTCCGCCAAGGGCGACTGGGATGTAGGTATTACGCTCGATGCCATCGAGTATGCGGCGCAGGCGGATGTGATCGTACTGGCCTCCGGCGATGGCGACTTTGATCTGCTGGCGCAGAAAATCCGCGAGGTGCATGGCAAGCGCGTCGAGGTCTACGGCGTGCCCAAGCTCACCGCGAACTCCCTCATCCAGGCCGCGAGCCAGTTCATTCCCATCGAGGGCGATCTGCTGCTGGGTTGACGCCTCGGGCGTTCAGTATCAAGGAGTGTGGCGAGTGAGCGAGGCGCCGACGGCGCCCCATAGCGCGGTTGGGACGGGCGATGATCGCTAGTCGCCTTGAGTAATGGATATTTAAAGTTTCATTTCATGATTTTGTGGGTAGTGAAGTGCTCATTTTCTTGCGGTCTCACGCAGGCCGCATCATAGTGAGCATCTGAATACTCACAATCCGTCTAATGAGTCTTGAAATGCCCAATTTGACGAGATGGCAATGAAGCGGCCGCGCAGCTACTCCCGCGTCACCAGGCAGGCACTTTCGATCCTCGGCAAGCTGATCAAGGCTGGCCGTTTGGAGCGGGAGTTCACCGCTGCCGAACTGTCTGAACGCGCAGGCATCTCGCGTAAGACCCTCCGCAACATCGAAAATGGCGAAGCCGGCACCGAGATCGGCATCGTCTTCGAGGTCGCCACACTCGTTGGCGTGCGGCTGTTCGATGTCGACGACCGGGCAGGTGCGATACATGGCGCCCATCTCGAGGAAAAACTGACGCTGCTGCCGAAGCGGGTTCGCCCGAGCAGGCAGGAGGTCGATGATGACTTCTAGGCTGACGCAGCCACGAGAGATCTATGTCTGGATCTGGTTGCCGGGAGAGACACAACCCGTGGTGGCCGGTCGCGTCACGCAGCACGGCGATCGCTATAGCTTCAACTATGGCGCCAGCTACCTGGCGCGTGATGGTGCGATCCCGATCTATGATCCCGAACTGCCCCTGCGCCGCGGCCTGATCGAGCCGACCGCTGGCCTGTCGATGGCCAGTTGCTTGCGTGACGCCTCGCCCGATGCCTGGGGGCGCCGGGTGATCATCAATCGTCTGATGGGGGGCAAGGCCGACGCCGCTGACGACATCTCCGAACTCACCTATTGGCTCGAATCGGGATCGGACCGGATCGGCGCCCTCGACTTTCAGCATTCCGCCACAGAATACGTGCCTCGCCTCAAGGCCGAGGCGTCTTATGAAGAGTTGCTGGAAGCGGCTGAACGGATCGAGAAGGGCGCTCCGCTGACGCCAGCCCTCGATCAGGCGTTGAACCACGGCACCTCGATCGGCGGCGCCCGCCCGAAGGCCCTGATCGACCATGGCGATCGCAAAATGATCGCCAAGTTCTCGTCGAGCACGGACATTTACAGCGTCGTGAAGGCGGAATTCATCGCCATGAAGCTGGCATCTGCATGTGAGCTCGATGTCGCCCCGGTCTCGATGACCGCGGCGGCTGGCAAGGATGTGCTGCTCATCGACCGCTTTGATCGCATCAAATCAGGGGCTGGCTGGCAGCGAAAAGCGATGGTGTCAGCGCTGACGATGCTTGGCCTTGATGAAATGATGGCGCGCTATGCGTCTTACGAAGACCTTGCCGAAGTCATCCGTCACCGCTTTACCGACCCGAAGCAAACGCTGCGCGAGCTCTACGCTCGGATCGTATTCAATATCCTGTGCGGCAACACGGACGATCATGCCCGCAACCATGCCGCGTTCTGGGACGGCAGGATGCTCTCGTTGACCCCGGCCTATGACATTTGCCCGCAGGGGCGAACGGGCAACGAAGCGACTCAGGCGATGCTGATCAAGGGCGAAAACCGTATGAGTACGCTGCACAGCTGCCTCGCGGCCGCCCCGGACTTCCTGCTCAATGACCAACAGGCCCAGGCCATCATCGAGAACCAGATCGTCACGATAGCCCGTGAATGGGACGGGGTCTGCGAGCAAGCCAAACTGACCGAGACTGACCGCAGGCTTTTTGCCGGCCGACAGTTTCTGAACAGCTACTGCGTCGAAGGCCTCGGGGCTGCGCATAGCACGATTCTTGATGGCTTTGCTGCCGCACGCGCGCATTTACTCGGCTAACAAGGCGGCGAGGGTCAATCCCGCCGGTTCGAGCAGCACGACCAGCGCCATCTCGGCGAGATGATTGTCTTTGACAGCACTGAGCCCCGCCCGGTCGGCGGCGCTCAGTATCATGAGGGGCGAGTTCACGAATCGGGGTAGGCCATGTCGCGTGTATGGGTTCGCTTCCACAGCCATGCCTGCACGCCCACGCCTAATAGCGCCACGAGGCCGGCGACGATGGAGAGCGCGTCGATAGGCATCTGCAGTGGCCAACTGACAGCCTACGCCCGAAGTTGGACGGTAGGAGGCTGGACCTCGTGAAAATAGTTCTGTCCCGGTTTCACCGATGCCGCCTTGCTTTCGATCCACCTCTCGCTATACTGAAATTTTAAGCTTCTCCTGGGCTCTGCCCCCCTCCCAAGTTTCACTGGGCTCCGCCCCCTCTCCAAGGCTTAGCCGTTCCTATACGCAACGGTGCAACGGAGGCAATATGGGCCAGAGCGCGGAACAATCACCCCAAGTATCATGCGATATCTGCCGGCAACGCCCTGCGGCTCTGCAGGTCACCGTTTCACAAGCCGGTCGAAGACGCACCCTCAACGTATGCCAAACGGATTATTTGCGCCTGAGAGCACGAAGCGCCTCTCCATTTGAATCCTGTTTGGCAGCGGGTTACTCGCCGACGATTTCTTCGAGCGGCTGGCGCGAGACGAGGATTTCGGCTTTGGCAGTGTCGCCGGTCGAGAGAACGGCCGGCCGCAGGATAGCGAATCGGTCGCCCTCGGTGACTTACTTAGCGAGCAAAGCGAGCAGATTCTGCAGCAAGCCGCGGCTACCGCGACGGAGTGGGGTTCGCAGCTGATTGATACCAGCCACCTGCTTTACGCGCTGGCCGATAACGATGTGGTGCAGGCGCTCCTCAAGCGATATCAGCTATCGGCCAAGGACCTCAAGGCCCAGATTGAGCAACTGACACCCAAAGCTGCGAGCGAACCTGAAACGGACGGGCCTACAAAGATCGGAGTTTCCCCACGGGTGAAAGCCGCGCTACAGCGCGCCTTCCAGGCGTCGAGAGACCTCGGGCATGGCTATATTGGTCCCGAACACCTTCTGATCGGTCTGTCCGAGGAGGAGGGGCTGGCCAGCGACTTGCTGAACCGTTATGGCCTCTCTGCACACGGTCTTCGGCAGAAGGCCGTGCAGGTGGTCGGAAAGGGGGCGCAGGAGGGGCGGCTACCGGAGCAAAGCGACACGCCCACCCTGGACAAGTACAGTCGGGATCTTACGGCATTGGCTAACGAGGACAAGCTGGATCCGGTGATCGGGCGAGCGGCCGAGGTTGAGACCCTGATCGAGGTTTTTTCCCGTCGCCGCAAGAACAACCCTGTTCTTATCGGTGAGCCGGGGGTCGGCAAGACCGCCATCGTCGAAGGGCTGGCGCAGCGAATTGTTCACAACGAAGTGCCGGACCTGTTGCAGAACAAACGGGTGGTTGAGCTAAACATCAACTCGCTGGTGGCGGGTTCCCAGTATCGTGGTCAATTCGAGGAGCGGATCAAACAAGTCCTCGACGAGATTACGTCCCACCAAAACGAGATTGTGCTGTTCATCGACGAGCTGCACACCATTGTCGGCGCCGGATCGACCGGGGGCGAAGGCGGGCTGGACGTCGCGAATACCCTCAAGCCCCAACTGGCACGTGGCGAACTGCATTTGGTCGGTGCGACCACGCTGGCCGAATACCAGAAGCACATCGAAAAAGACGCAGCGCTGGAGCGGCGGCTGCAACCGGTGTTCGTCGCCGAACCAACGATTGACCAGACCATCAATATACTCAGGGGGCTCAGGGATCGACTGGAGGCCCACCACAAGGTGACGATCACCGACGAGGCGATTGTCGCCGCCGTGGAGATGGCCGACCGCTACGTCACCAACCGGTTCCTGCCGGATAAGGCCATCGATCTGATCGATCAGGCGGCTGCTCGGGTACGAATCGGTGGCACCTCAAGACCGCCGGAGCTTCACGAGCTTGGTGCGCAGATCGATCAATTGCGGTGCGAGCGTGACTACGCATCCAACCGCAAGAATTTCGAGCGCGCGAACGCGCTGGAAGCTCGTATCGAAGAACACCAGGGCAACTATGATCAAGGCCTGGAGGAATGGAACACGACCCGAAGCACTAGCGCCAATCAGGTGGGCGTCGAGGATGTGGCACAGATCGTTTCGCGTCTGACCGGAGTTCCGGTGGCAGAGCTCACCACCGAGGAGCGCACCAGGCTGATGGAGATGGAACAGCGTCTGCATCAGCGGGTCGTCGGTCAGGACGAGGCGGTAAGAGCCGTATCCGATGCCGTGCGTTTGTCTCGCGCCGGGCTGGGCGACCGCCGCCGTCCCATCGCAACCTTCTTCTTCCTCGGACCCACGGGCGTGGGAAAGACGGAATTGACCAAAGCCCTTGCGGAAACAGTATTTGGTGATGAGGAGGCGATGATCCGCGTTGACATGAGCGAGTACATGGAGCGGCACACGGTCGCGCGCCTTATAGGGGCGCCTCCCGGGTACGTCGGGTTCGAGGAGGGGGGGGGGGCAGCTTACCGAAAGGGTACGGAGAAAGCCGTACAGCGTCGTTCTGCTTGACGAGTTCGAGAAAGCACATATGGATGTCCAGAGTCACTGTTCCGAACCTGCAAATATCGGCCGGACTGGCCATCAGCAGGCTTTAAAAGCCTTGATGAAGCAAGGGGATGGGTGCTGAAGTTTACGCGGTGGTACAACTACGAGCATAAGCACAGTAAGTTGCGGTTCGTCACGCCACATCAGCGCCATACAGGGCAGGATGTTGCGATACTGGCTCAATGCAAAGAACGAATTGAAGCCGCTAAAGCAGCTAACCCAAGTCGTTGGGGAAACCGCGAGGTTAGGAACTGCACACCAGTGGGACCGACAACGCTGAATCCTGAAAAACAGCAGACTAAACAGATAGAAAAAAAGGCCGCTTAAAACGGTCAATGGTGACAACTAACTTGAAAAACGCCGCTCAACTAGCCAAGATAGTTGTCATAAACAGGTCATCCTAATTGTCGCAAGCACCCAAATGGCCTGAACATTTGGCGAACTAAGCTACTCGGCCCGCGCTAACTCCCGTGCCAGGAACGGAGCGGTTCGGCTGCCAGACTTTCGGGCCACCTGCTGAGGGGAGCCCGCCACCACGATGCTGCCGCCGGCAGCGCCCGCGCCTGGCCCTACGTCGATCACCCAGTCGGCTTGGGCCACCGCACGCATGTCGTGCTCGATCATCACTACGGTATTGCCGGCATCGACCAGGCGCTGCAACTGCACCAGCAGCCGGTCGGCATCCGAGGCGTGCAGCCCGGTGGTCGGCTCGTCGAGCACGTACAGGCTTCGGCCGCGCTGGCTGCGCTGAAGCTCGGTCGCCAGCTTGATGCGCTGCGCCTCGCCACCGGAAAGCTCGGTGGCCGGTTGCCCCAGGCGCAGATAGCCCAGTCCGATGTCGCGCAGCAGTTGCAGGGGCCTTGCCACCGCGTCTTCACCCGCGAAGAATTCGCTGGCCTCGTCCACGGTCATCTGCAGCACCTCGGCGATGTTGCGCCCGTTCCACTGCACCTTCAGCGTGGCCTCGTTGTAGCGCGCGCCATGGCAGGTCGGGCACGGCGCGTACACGCTGGGCATGAACAGCAGTTCCACGCTAACGAAACCCTCGCCCTCGCAAGTCTCGCAGCGCCCCTTGGCGACGTTGAACGAGAACCGTCCGGCATCATAGCGGCGGCGTCGGGCATCGGGCGTGGCGGCGAACAGCTTGCGCACATGGTCGAACAGACCCGTGTAGGTAGCCAGGTTCGACCGCGGCGTGCGCCCGATCGGCTTCTGGTCCACCTGCACCAGGCGCTGTATGGCGTCCACGTCGCCCGCCAGATGGCCGCCGGTCGCTTCGACCACTGCCGGCCCTTCGCTGGTGGCGCTTTCGGCGGCATCGTCTTCAGGCTCGTGGCCCAGGTGCAGCAGCACCAATTCCGGCAGGGCCTGCGCGATGAGGCTGGATTTGCCGGAGCCAGAGATGCCGGTAACGGCTGTCAGCACGCCCAGCGGAATGCGCGCATCCACGCCATACAGGTTATGGCGGTGGATGCCCTGCAGCTCCAACCAGCCGGTCGCTTCGCGTGCTCGGCTTCCGGGTGCGGGAATTTCGTCGAACAGGTAACGTGCAGTACGCGATTCGGCAATCTTGCGCAGGCCATCCGGCTCGCCGCTGTAGAGCACGCGGCCGCCACGCTCCCCGGCATCCGGCCCGACATCCACGAGCCATTGCGCGCGGCGCATCAGGTCCAGGTCGTGCTCCACCACAAACACCGAGTTGCCCGCGTCGCGCAGCCGGTCGAGTGCATCGTACAGGGCCTGGCTGTCGGAGGGATGCAGGCCCGCCGAGGGTTCGTCGAGTACGTACACGACGCCGAACAGCAGGGAACTTAATTGCGTGGCCAACCGCAAGCGTTGCAACTCGCCGGCCGAAAGCGTCGGCGTGGCCCGGTCCAGCGTCAGGTAGCCCAGGCCTAGCTCGCGCAGTTGGTGCAGGCGCGCCATCACGCCTCCAGCCAGGCGCTGTGCGGCGAGGCGCTTTTCTTCCGACAGCGCGGAGGTATGGCGCACGTCGGGCGATACCGCATGGACCGCATGGCCGGTGGCAGCGCGTTCGGCACGCTCGCGCCGGGTCGCTTCCTTGTCTGTAGCCGCACCCGCTGCATGGGCGCGGAAATCGCCCTGTGCGATGGGTTCGAGCAATGCCGCCAAGTGGTCCAGCGGCATCTGCATAAACGCGCCGATGTCCACCCCAGCGAAGGTGACCGACAGCGCTTCGGGCTTGAGCCTCTTGCCGTGGCAGGTAGGGCACGGTTTGCCCTCCATGAACCGGGATACGCGCTTTCTCATCAGCGCGCTCTGGGTATTGGCAAAGGTGTGCAACACATACCGCCGGGCGCCGGTGAAGGTGCCCATGTAGCTCGGCTCCATCTTGCGTTTGAGCGCGGTGCGGGTTTCGGCAGGCGTGAAACCGGCGTACACCGGCACCGTTGGTGTTTCCTCGGTGAACAGAATCCAGTCGCGATCCTTTTTTGGCAGGTCCTTCCACGGCCGGTCAACGTCATAGCCCATGCTGACCAGGATGTTGCGCAGGTTCTGGCCCTGCCAGGCGGGTGGCCAGGAAGCAATCGCCCGCTCACGGATGCTCAGGGAGGGGTCGGGCACCATGTTCGCCTCGGTCACCTCGTACACATGACCCAAGCCGTGGCAGGTCGGGCACGCCCCCTGCGGCGTGTTCGGCGAAAAATCCTCGGCGTAGAGCATCGGCTGGTTGGCGGGATAGGCGCCGGCGCGCGAATACATCATCCGCACCAGGCTGGACAGGGTGGTCACACTGCCCACGGAGGAACGCGCATTGCTGGACCCCCGCTGCTGCTGCAGCGCCACTGCTGGTGGCAGGCCGTCGATCGCATCTACGTCCGGCACGCCCGCCTGGTCGATCAGGCGCCGTGCATAGGGGGCCACCGACTCAAAGTAGCGTCGCTGCGCCTCGGCATAGATGGTGCCGAAGGCCAGCGAGGACTTCCCGGAGCCGGAGACACCCGAGAACACCACCAGCGCATTCCGCGGGATAGAGACGTCCACCTCTTTGAGGTTGTTCTCACGCGCGCCACGCACCTGCACGAGGCCGCTGGCCGCAGCGGTACAAGAGGATTCACCGAAAGAATTGCTTGGCATGTTGTTCTCCTCTGTTCAAACGGACGGCGCAGCTATCGCGTGCCAGGACGGCAGCTCGTCAGGAGGGTTTCTCTTCCGCCGCCGTGTCGCTGTGGGCGTGTCTTATCCTGCGGACGATCCACCAGATCGTCAGCATCACCGCAGGTACCAGAACCGCCATCACCTGCGCCACGCTGTCGTGAACGAGCGGAATGCCCTTGAGCAGGTAGCCGAGAAGACTCACGACGTAATAAGAAATTGCCGCGACCGACAGGCCTTCGACGGTTTGCTGAAGGCGCAATTGCAACTTGGCCCGGTTATTCATCGAAGCCAGCAGATCGCGGTTCTGGCGTTCAAGTTCGACGTCGATCCACGAACGCAGCAACGCGATGGCTCGGGTCAGTTTGTCGGAGAGCTTGGCCTGGCGCTCCTTTATGGATTGGCACTCCCGCATGGCTGGAGCGATGCGACGCTGCAGGAAATCCGCCCAGGTGCTGTATCCGGATACGGCCACTTCTGAAAGCGCAGCCAGCCTTTCCTCGACGATCTCGTAGTAGGCACGGCTGGCGCCGAAGCGATAGAGATTTGCCGCGACGCCAGCTTCCAGTTCGGCGGCCAGACCTGTCAATTCGGAAAGCAGCACGTCGCTATCGCGGCGTTCTACCAAATTCGTACACATCTCGTCAGTGATCGCAGCAAGGCGCGACTCCATGTGTCGCAGCTCCGACGTCATCGATCGCGTCAACGGCAGAGACAGCAACGCCAAGGTACGGTACGTCTCGATCTCCAATAGACGTTGAGCCAGCGCACCTGCCCGCGCCGGGGTCAAATCACGAGCAAGGATGAGGATCTGCGTCAGGCCATCCTCATCCTGTCAGAAGTCGGTCAAGATGGCGGCAGAGCCGTTCTCTACCAACGAGTAGCACAGGCTGGCAGGATCGAAGCGATCAGCCTCCTTCTCCGTTTCTGGTATCCACGGAAGAAGTCTCAAGCGGATGCCGGATATGACCGGGCCCGGAGGAACAAATCCATGTTTGAAGGGATTTTCTCCGCAAGGCTCTCCCGTCTTGGAATCCAGCGAAGCGCACCAGAGATACGTAGAGAACTCGGTGTACTTTTCACAGTGAAGGTCTCCCTCATCCCATGTCATGCCGTGTAGCGGCGTAGCGTGGTCGGGCTCGGCAACGCCGAAGCGATGAGACAACTCGCTCATCGCCATCTGATCCCTGGTCTGGTCACCTTCGGTCATGAAAGCGAGCTGCAAAATACCGCGCGGGGCCTCAAGCAACAGATGCGGGCGCGCATGCACTTCACCCACGGCTGCAGCACGATCGGCGTAAGCCGGCATGCCGTACACGGTGGCGGTTGGGGTGGGTTGTACGGTCGTCGTATTGATATTGGCCGGCTCTTTCATAACGACCTCATTTCTCATTGGTTGAAAAGCACGCTTCAAAACAAATGCCCGCAGCCATGTGTTTCGCACATGGCTACGGGCCGATCTTCATGAGCATGCACCGCGTTACACAGTCCGTCAAATAGGATCGCCGTATATCAGAGGCTTGTGCTTACCCTGTCAAAACGCCCTCATTTACAGCGAATCAGTTACGTTGCTCACCGCTTTTCACTCCAGATAAGCGGGGCCTGACGCCGAAGAGACAGGCCCTCAACTCATTAGAATTCCTGTACGGTTGGGCGCAGAACGATCTCGTTAATATCCACGTCAGCAGACTGCTCAATTGCGAAGGCAATAGCTCGAGCGACCGATTCGGCGGGAATTGCATGCTTGTAGAAGTCCACCACGAAATCGCGGCTCTGTTGGTGGGTGCTGCCGAATTTCAGTTCGGAGTCCACGGCGCCCGGTTCGATAGTCGTGGTGCGGATGCTGCCACCGACTTCGTGACGCAGTCCTTCGGAGATAGCCCGCACAGCAAACTTGGTGCCGCTGTACACGGTGCCACCTGGGCTGAACACCTTCAGGCCTGCAACCGATGCGATGTTGATGAAGTGACCACTGTTTTGTTTCTGGAAGACTGGGGTCTGTTGACGTTTCACATGGGCAGCCATAAAAAACCACAAGCTAAGGCCACCATGCTTTCGTAGTTTCGCTTGAGCTTGTCGTAACGCGTCGCTATGGCGCGATACGGCTTCAACCGAGCAAAGGCATTCTCTACAAGATGGCGATAGCGATATAACCCTCTGTCTAAACTGCTATTTCCTGTCTTTGAGTTGCGCTTGCGTGGGATCACTGAGTCCATCCCCTTGGCGTCGACCTGCTCACGGATACGCTCACTGTCATACCCCTTGTCAGCCACTAATGCCCCACCTATTGGCAACTCATCAATCAGCGCCTGTGCCTCAGTGCTGTCGTGTACGTCACCTCCGGTGATCCTGAAAGCAATCGGTAGTCCATAAGCGTCAACAGCTAGGTTTTGTCTGAAAAGTCGTCGAGCGAAGGTCAGACAAGGCAAAAATCGTTGAAAAGACGGAGTTTACGCGGTGTAAATGAGTACTTTGAGCCGATTTTTAACGCCGTATGGCCGAGCGCAGGCAGTTTTCAGACAAAGCCTAGGTGTATCTTGCTTGTGTTGCCCGCACGGCTTTTGCCAATGGCTTCTACTTCCTCTGTGGCAGCCCCTGTGCAGTCTTGATGCGCCTTGATATAGGAGCCATCAATGAAGAGCCATTCCGTATCTGGATCTTCCACTAACCGATTAAAAACAGTCATCAATTTGCCTGCGGCCGACCAAGCGTTAAAGCGCTTATAGACCGTATTCCAGTGCCCAAAGTCGTCGGGTAAATCACGCCACTGGCAGCCGGTACGGATTCGGTAAAGTATGCCTTCTACCGTCATCCGCAGGTCAGCCTTGTCATAGATACGTTGTTGAAGCAGGATAGGTTTTAGCTTCGACCAGTGTTCATCCGTGAGCATCAGTCGGGGCATGGCAAGCTCGCAGTTTGTTGGTGTCGGAACCTGTATTCTGCGAGTTTGCCCCTATCCTGCCAATGCTATCCCTCAAAACGTCAACAGGCCCTAGACGACGTGGCGCGTCTTCACCCAAACGATGACGCCGCTGGCTTTCAGCGGCCGCCGTCGCTCCGCCGGACTATGATGAGAGGGCGAAGTCGTCCCCCCATCCAGTGGCCACAAACGGCGCTTGCCGTGTCATGACGGCGGGAGGGTAAGGGAACCTCGGCCGGATAGCCGACTCCGATATCCGTCTGCTGTCTTGATTCGCACGAGTTGTCTTGATTCGAATGATAGACGCTTGATTCGGATGAAAGACGCACTCCGGCAGAGGCGGCATGATCCCCCGGATGGTATACAAGGACGATCCACTGGACCGGTGAAGCACGGATGAAAAGAATGGACTCATGGCGGCGATGGTTGCTGGCCGCAACGATAGGGTTGGTCTCCAGCCTATGTCTGGCGCAGACCCAGGAGGAGGGTGGCGAGAAGGATTGGTATCCCCTCGATTCGTTGAACACCGGGCTTGGCGAGGCGCCGGAATCCGTCAACCTCAGGACGCCGCGGGAGTCGATGCGAACGTTTCGGGACATGACCGACCGGGGCGACTTCGAGGCGGCGGCGCATATCCTCAATCTCGCCGATCTGACCCCGGCGGAACAGCGCGAGCGGGGTGCCGAGCTGGCCCGTCAGCTTTCGGAGATTTTCCAGCGCGGCGAATCGATCCGCATTTCCCGTCTCTCCGGCCGGCAGGACGCCGTCGTCGAAGACCCTACCGGGAAGTCGCCCTACGCCGGTGAGCCGCGCCGGGACATCGAGCTGGCCTCCCTCGAGGCCGACGGAGATGCCTACGATATTCGCCTCGGGCGATATCGGGTCGGGGAAGCGGAGCCGATCTGGCTGATCATGCCGGAGAGCGTGGCCGCGATTCCGGCACTCTACGAGGAGTACGGTCCGGCGGCTTTCGAGCGCCACATTCCCGATAGCCTAAAGATGCCCTTCGGCCTGTTGCGGGTCTGGGAGTGGATCGCCATTCCGCTGGTGCTGCTGGTGGTGGGGTTGATCGGCAAGGGGGTCTATCGGCTGATCGAGGTCATGACCCGC
This sequence comes from Salinicola sp. 4072, assembly GCF_036663415.1. NCBI lineage: Bacteria > Pseudomonadati > Pseudomonadota > Gammaproteobacteria > Oceanospirillales > Halomonadaceae > Salinicola > Salinicola sp. 4072. The sequence continues at coordinate 41,945 of NZ_JAXOVV010000005.1, forward strand.
TGGCTGCCTTCCGGCTCGCCGAGCATCTTCGCCACCCAGATTCGCGGCCCGGTGGCGCTCATCGTCATGTCGCTGTTGACCCAGGCGCTGCTCGATTACGTCGTCTCCTTCTCGGCGGTCGCGACCACGACGCTGCGAGTCGTTCTGATCGCCATCCTGGCCTGGGGGACCGGCGCCGTCGCGCTGCGCCTGGTCGATACCATGATGCTGAAGATGACGCGGCGTCTCGCCGGGCAGATCGACGACTCCAAGCCCAAGGACGACCGCAAGCTGCTGACCACGCTCTACGCGGTGCGTCGGATCATCATCCTGATCATGGTGACGGCGGTCACGATCTACGTGCTGGGACAGATCCAGCTGTTCGAGACGCTGGGGCTGTCGATTCTGGCATCGGCGAGCGTGCTGGCGGTGCTGGTGGGCGTGGCGGGGCAGGCCGTGCTGGGCAACATCCTGTCGTCGTTCCAGCTGTCGCTGGCGAAGCCGATACGGGTCGGCGATCTGGTGATGTTCGAAGGGCAGTGGTGCTACGTCGAAGGCATCTTCTATACCCATATTCGGCTGCGACTCTGGAACGAGCGGCGGCTGATCGTCCCGGTCACCTATTTCGCCTCGAAAGCTTTCGAAAATCTTTCCTCCAAGAGTACCAAGGAGTATCGGAGCGTGGTGCTCACGCTACACCTGAGCGCGGATGTCCCGCTGTTGCGGGAGAAGTTCCTCGAGTTTGCCAAGGCGGAGGATAACGTCATCGAGCATCACAAACTGCTCTGTGCCGTGACCGACCAGACCGGCCCGGCGCAGACCGTGACCTGCTACCTGATGACGGTCGACCCGCTCTCGGGGTGGGCCGCCGAAGTGAGTGTCAGAGAAAAACTGCTGACGTTCATTCGCGACAACCACCCGGAATGGTGGCCGAGGGAGGTGGTGGTGATCAGTCACCGGGATGTCGCCCGAGGCCACGCGACAGGAGACGACGGCGAAATGTCCCAGTAAACGGCGGGGTTCGTTCGCTGTCGGTTCAGCTCGTTGAGGGTTTCGTTCGTTGACGGTTTCGTTCGATCACGACGTCTTTCGTCGACAGGGATTGGCCTCGTTTCGACGCCTCGAGATGGGAGGCTTAAGATGGGAGGCTTAAGATAAGAGGCCGGTCATCGGTTTCCCCGGTGACCCGGCTCCCTCACAGCGTCTCTTACCTACAGTTTCTCTCACATAAAGCCTCTCTCACATGAGTATCGGCCATGAGCAACTCTGGAAAGCGCGGCGGCAATAAGGAGATATCGGGGCTGCAGATCTATCTACATGGGCTGGGCATTTCGGTGCGCGACAATGCGCAGGCCTTTGGCTTCTCGATCCTGATCACCGTGAGCTACGGCATCGTCTCGGGGGCGGCCGGCAAGCCGTCTTCGCTCGAACTGGTCGGCTTCGCCCTGTCGGCGGTTGCCGGCATATCGCTGTTGAACGTGCTGGTTACCCTGCTCAAGGCGGAGGGGCCGGACGACTCCGAGCGCTCCTACGTGGTGCTGGTCGGGACGGCCACCGATTTCCTCTCGGTGGGCGCCGGTCTCGGCGTCGTGTTCGCGGCCAGCATGCTGGGAGGATGGCTGCCCTGGGTTATGGCGCCCTTTCTGGCAGGGGTGACCTACTGCCTGGTGCAGGGGATGCAGATCGCGCTGGCGAAGTTCGGTTCCGACGAAGAAGAGAAGAAGTAAGCCTTCGAGCGGATGCGGCGCTGGTGACGTCGAATCTGCGGCGCCGCCAGGGCAACGAAGCACGAGGACGAACGGCACGAGGACGCAAGCGGCACAAGAGAGCAAGAGCAGACGGTGCAAGAACACTGGGGCAAACGAAACGAGCTCAGGCGATGAATTCGAGCGGCGATGCATTCGAGTGAAGATAGATCGAGTGAAGATAGATTCGAGCGGCGATAGTTTAGAGCGATGAGGATGACGGCATGAAACACGAATTCTGGCAGGCGCGATGGGAGAACGACCAGCTCGGCTTTCATCTCGCCTTTGTACACCCCATTCTCAAGCGCAACCTGGCGGGGTTCGGGCTGGCGGCCAACGCACGCATCTTTCTGCCGCTGTGCGGCAAGACGCTGGATATCGGCTGGCTGCTCGAGCAAGGCCATCGCGTCGTCGGGGCGGAGTTGAGCGAGATCGCGGTGGCGCAGCTGTTCGAGTCGCTCGGCGTCGAACCGTCGATCGATGAGTGGCGCGGTGGCCAGCGTTGGCAGCATGCGGGGCTGACCGTCTTTCAGGGCGATATCTTCGCATTGACCGCCGCCGAACTGGGCCCGGTCGACATGATCTACGATCGAGCCGCGCTGGTGGCGTTGCCGTCCGCCATGCGCCCCGGCTATGCCGAGCAGATTCTGGCGTTGGCCGGCGCCGCGCCGCAGCTGCTGATCACTTTCGAATACGACCCCGCCGAGAAGGACGGCCCGCCGTTTCCCGTGCTGCCCGCCGAAATCGAGCAGCACTACGCCACTCGCTACACGCTCGAAACCTTATCGAGAAAGGACGTGCTCCAGTCGTCGCTCAACTTCCGCGACGCCGGCGTGACCCGGTTCGTCGAGGTGGCGTGGAAACTGTTGCCAGAACCGGCCGGCTAGACTGCCGGTGTTCATCCCGCCAGCGCCTCGTCGATGATCTCGAGCCCTCGCCGGGCCTCGCTCGGGCTGATGATGCACGGCGGCACCACATGAATGCGGTTGGCGACCACGAACGGCAAAAGCCCCCGATCGATCATCCCCTGCTTGAGCCGGGCGACCTCGGCAGCCGGCAGCGGGGCGCGGCTCTGCCTGCTCTCGACGAGTTCGATGGCGTGAAAGACGCCCAGGCCGCGCACTTCACCGATGATGTCGTGCTTGTCCCGAAGCCGCTCCAGCCCAGGCGTCAGCACGGATTCACCGATACTGGCCGCGTTGCCCACCACGTCTTCCTGTTCCATTACCTCGAGCGTGGCGCAGATCGCGGCCATCGCCAGCGGATGCCCGGAGTAGGTCAGCCCGCCGTAGAACATCTCCTCGTCGAAATGGCTGGCGATGCGCTCGCTAATGATCACGCCACCGGCCGGGACGTATCCCGAGTTGACGCCCTTGGCGAAGGTGATCAGATCCGGCACCGCGCCGAAATGCTCCAGCGCCAGCCATTTGCCGGTGCGGCCGAAGCCTGCCATCACTTCGTCCAGAATCAGCACGATGCCGAACTCGTCGGCCAGCGCGCGGACGCCCTTGAGATATCCTCGCGGCGGCACCAGAACGCCCGCGGTGCCGGGGATGGTTTCCAGCAGCAGGCCGGCGATGCTCGCCGGTCCTTCGCACTCGATCACCCGACGCAGGTGGTGCAGCGCGCGCTGGCATTCCTGCTCTTCGTTACCGGCCCAGAACTCGCTGCGATAGAGAAACGGGTTGAAGAACCGGACGTGGCCGCGTGAGAACTCGTTGGGAACGCGACGAAAATCGCCGGTCGCGGCGATCGCCGACCCCGTACCGCCGTGATAGGAGCGATAGGCGGAGAGGATCTTCTCCCGGCCGGTCACGGCACGCGCCATGCGGATGGCGTTCTCGTTGGCATCGGCGCCGGCGTTGGTGAAGAACACCTTGCTGAACCCTGCGGGCGCCAGGCCGAGGATCTTCCGGGCGGCACGCCCTCGGGCCAGGTTGGCGTGAGCAGGGGCGATGGTGGCGAGCTCGTCGGCCTGGGCCTTGATCGCCTCGACCACGCGGGGATGCTGGTGGCCGATGTTGGTATTGACCAGCTGGCTGGAGAAGTCGAGATAGTCGCGGCCGTCGTAGTCCCACAGGCGGCACCCCTCGCCACCCTTGAACACCATCGGCTGGAGCGCACCCTGGGCGGACCAGGAGTGGAAGACGCCGGCGCGGTCCAGCGCCCTGACGTGGTCGTTGTTCACCGTTCCGGTTCGTGAAGTGTCGCGGTTGGTCATGATCGGATCGCCGTATCAGAGAGTGGGCATGGTGTACTGATTGGTCGCCTCGCGCAGCCCGGATGGCCAGCGGGCAGTGACGGTCTTCATGCGGGTATAGAAGCGCACGCCGTCCGCGCCGTGGACATGCAGCGCGCCGAACAGCGAGCGCTTCCAGCCGCCGAAACTGTGGAACGCCATGGGCACCGGGATCGGCACGTTGACGCCGACCATGCCGACCTGGATCTGCTCGCAGTACTGGCGGGCGCTGTCGCCGTCCCGGGTGAAGATGGCCGTGCCGTTGCCGAACTCGTGATCGTTGACCATCTTCACCGCGGCATCGAAGCTCTCGGCGCGGGCGATGACCAGTACCGGGCCGAAGATCTCCTCGTCGTAGATGCGCATGCCGGGCCTGACGTGGTCGAACAGGGTGCCGCCGATGAAAAAGCCATCCGTGCCGTGGTCCAGGCGACGGCCATCCCGCACCAGCTCGGCGCCTTCCTTGACGCCCTGTTCGATGTAGCCGCTGACCTTTTCCAGATGCTGGCGGGAGACCAGCGGCCCCATGTCGTGATCCGGGCCGTCGGTGATGCTTTCGCCCACACGCAGCTCGTCCAGTCGGGAGAGAATCTTCTCGCGCAGCGCCTCCGCCGTCTTTTCGCCCACCGGCATGGCGACCGAGATCGCCATGCAGCGTTCGCCGGCGCTGCCGTAGGCTGCGCCCATCAGTGCGTCCGCAGCCTGATCGAGATCGGCATCCGGCATGATCACCATGTGGTTCTTGGCCCCGCCGAGCGCCTGGACCCGCTTGCCGTGGGCCGAGGCGGTGGCGTAGACGTACTCGGCGATGGGCGTGGAGCCGACGAAGCTGACGGCCTGGACCCGCGGGTCGGTCAGCAGCGTGTCGACGGCTTCCTTGTCGCCGTTGACGACGTTGAGCACGCCGTCGGGCAGGCCGGCTTCGCTGAACAGCTCCGCGATGCGCAGGGTGGAAGACGGGTCCTTCTCCGAGGGCTTGAGCACGAAGGTGTTACCCGCCGCGATGGCGATCGGAAACATCCACAGCGGCACCATGGCGGGGAAGTTGAACGGCGTGATGCCGACGCACACGCCCAGCGGCTGCATCATCGAATACGAATCGATGCCGGGGCCGACATTGAGCGAGTGCTCGCCTTTCTGCAGATGCGGCATGCCGCACGCGAATTCGACCACTTCGAGACCGCGAGTCAGCTCGCCCCTGGCGTCCGAGAGCACCTTGCCGTGCTCCTGCGCAATCAGCCGGGCCAGTTCGTCGGCATGGGCTTCCAGCAGCGACTTGTACTTGAACAGCACCCGGGCGCGCTTGAGCGGGGAGAAAGCCGACCACTGCTCGAACGCGGCCTGCGACGAGGCGATGACCCGCTCGGCATCGGCTTTCGATGCCAGCAGAACCTCGCCGGACTGCCGGCCGGTGGACGGGTTGAAAATCGGACTGGTGCGCGTCGAGTCCAGTGCGGCACGCTTGCCGTCGACGAAGTGAGTCAGTTGCTCGGACATGGGAAATCGATCCTCTTGTTCGTCAATCGACGATGGAAACTCTTGTTCGTCAATCGACGATGGAAATCTCGGAAACGGCGCGACGCCGAGCGATGACCCGGCCGGCCTTTGCCCAAGAGTGAGCCAGGGGGATAGCGTCAAACAATCCCGGTATGCTTAATTTCACTAAAGCGAATGCTTAACTTTATCGGCCGTTTCCGGCGGCGTGGGCTGAGTGGTAAGCAGCGGGCAGTGACGAGGGCGAGGGCCTTGATGAATCAACGCAAGATAACGCTGATGGGGCAGCTGGGAGACGTCGATCTGCGGCTGCTGCGCATTTTCCGCAAGGTGGTCGAATGCGGCGGCTTCTCCTCGGCGGAGGTCGATCTCAACATCAGCCGGGCCGCCATCAGCATGGCGATGAGCGACCTGGAGGCGCGGCTCTCCATGCGGCTCTGCCAGCGAGGCCGCAGCGGCTTTCGGCTGACCAGCGAGGGGCAGGCGGTCTTCGACGCCACCATGCAGTTGCTGGCGGCGGTGGAGGACTTCCGCACCCGCGTCAACGGGCTGCACTCCCAATTGACCGGCGAGCTCAACATCGGCATCACCGACAACCTCGTCACCATGCCCAACATGCACATCACGGAGGCGTTGAGAGCCCTCAAGGCGAGGGGCGACAAGGTGCACATCAACATCCGCATGGCGCCTCCCGGCGATATCGAGATGGCGGTTCTCGAAGGCAGCCTGCATACCGGGGCCGTCCCCAGGCTCAAGGCGATTCCAGGCCTCGATTACGTGCCGCTCTACGAGGAGCGGTCGGCACTCTACTGCAGCAACCGGCATCCCCTGTTTCGGGACCGAACCGCCGAGCCCGATCGAATCGCCGAATACGACGCCGTCGTGCCGTCCTATGCGCAGACACCGGAGATCCGGAAGGCGTACGAAAGCCTCAAGCCGATGGCGTCGGCCACCGATCGGGAAGGCGTCGCCTTCCTGGTGCTGACGGGGAGCTACATCGGCTTCCTGCCGACCCATTTCGCCCAACGCTGGATAGAACAGGGCGAGATGAAGCAGCTCTACCCTGACGATTTCGGCTACGAGACGAGCTACTGCCTGATCACCCGCAAGGGTCGCCCGCCCAACCTGGTGCTGGAAAGCTTCTTCGAGGAGCTGGATGACCTGATGGACGAATGGCGCCGCGCCGGACCGGCGTCCGGCTGAGGTTCACGCTACAGTTGATTCGTTCAGCTCAAGGAAATGCCAATACTGCCTCTCGCTGGCCTGGTGGAGGCGACGACAAGGCATTGCTCGCCGGGCACTCGCTTCGCACCTGCCGATCCATCGAATTAGACAAGGAGTCAACCCATGACGAGTACTGAACAGAAAGTCGCGCTGGTTACCGGCGCCTCTCGCGGCATCGGCCGCGCCATCGCCCTGCAACTGGCCGCCGACGGCTTTGCCGTGGTGGTCAACTACGCCGGCAACACGGCACTGGCCGAGGAGGTCGTGGCGGATATCGAAGCCAAGGGCGGCCGCGCCCTGGCGGTCCAGGCCGATATCGCCGATGGCGACGCCGTGGTGCGCCTGTTCGAGCAGACGCTGGCGACGTTTGGCCGGCTCGATGTCGTGGTCAACAACGCCGGCATGATGCAGATGGCGAAGATGACCAGCGACAACGTCGCGATTCTCGATCGGACGCTCGAGATCAACCTGCGCGGCAGCTGGCTGGTGATGGCGAAAGCCGCCGAGACCCTGGGCGAAGGCGGTCGCATAATCGCGGTTTCCTCCTCGGTGCTGGGCAAGTCTTTCCCGGGGTATGGCGCCTATATCGCCAGCAAGGCGGGTGTCGAAGGGCTGGTGAAAGTGCTGGCCAACGAGCTTCGCGGCCGCGATATCGCCGTCAACGCCGTGGCGCCGGGGCCGGTGGGCACCGAGCTTTTCTTCGAGGGCAAGAGCGAGGAGCAGATCCAGTCGATCGCCAACCTGGCGCCGTTCGAACGCCTGGGTCAACCGGAAGAAATCGCCGGCGTCGTCTCGTTTCTGGCCGGGCCGCAGGGCCGCTGGATCAATGGCCAGATCCTGCGCGCCAACGGCGGCATGGTGTGACGCCTGATCCCCGGAGAAGGAGATGCCGAGCCGCCGCCGGTACGAAGCCGATGGCGCCCAGTGGCCTGCTGCCGCGTTGTGAGCGTCAGCGCTGCGCAGCCAGCGTCGGCGTCCGGTCGAGCAGGCGGATCAGGAACGCGCCCAGCGCCGATACCGTTGCCAGCGCGATCACGCCCGGCCAGCCCCACGCACCGAGCAGCAGACTTCCCAGTGCGGAACCCGCCGCCATGCCGATGAAGATCAGCGTGAACATCACTGCGTTGAGACGGCTGCGGGCGGCGGGATCGAGCCCGTAGATCAAGGTCTGGTGGGAGACGAGCGTGGCCTGTATGCCGAAATCGAACCCCAGCGCGCCGATCACGATTAGCCCCAGTGCCATCGGTGGGGAAAGCCAGGATTCGGCCGCCATCGCCAGGAAGGAGAGCACCACGATCGCGCTGCCGATCCGCGTGACCTGATGCGGGCCGCGTCGATCGGCCATGCGCCCGGCAAGCGGCGCAGCGAGCGCACCGGCGGCGCCAGCCAGTCCGAACGCGCCGGAGACCGCGCTACCGAGCTGGTAGCTCTCGAGCAGATGAATCGAGAGTGTCGACCAGAACGCACTGAAAGCGACCGAGAGCAGCGCCTGCGCCGTGGCGGCGCGGCGCAGTTCCGGCTGATCGCGCCACAGGTGGTACAGCGTCGCCAGCAGGGCGCGATAGCTGAGCCGGGAGGTCGGTTCGAACCGGGGCAGTCCGCGCCACAACGCTACGCTGATGAGCGCGATGAGCCCCATGGCAATGAAGAACATGGCGCGCCAGCCGAACGCTTCGGCGACCAGGCCGCTGACGACACGCGACAGCAGAATGCCCAGCAGCAGGCCGGTCATGACGGTGCCGACGACCTTGCCGCGCTCGCGATCGGCGGCCAGCACGGCGGCGGCGGGCACGATGTCCTGCGCGATGGTCGCGGTCAGGCCGACGGCGAGGCTCGCGACCAGCAGGGTGGTGATCGACGGTGCCAGCGCGGTCGCCAGCAGTGCCAGGGCCAGCAGAATGGCCTTGATCACGATCAGGCGGCGGCGATCCACCCGGTCGCCCAGCGGGATCAGCAGCAGAATGCCCAGGGCGTAGCCGAGCTGGGTCAGCGTCGGGATCAGGCCGGCCGTGCGGGCATCGATGTCGATATCCGCCGCCAGAATGCCGAGCAGCGGCTGCACATAGTAGAGCGAGGCGACGCTGAGCCCGGCGCTGGTCGCCAGCAGTAGTATCAGCCGGCGGGGTAGCGCGGGTGGCGCCGTCGCGCTTGAGGAGGCACTGTTCATGACAAGTTCCTGAATGCGGGGTTTGAGATGCCGTGCATTCTGATGGTGTATGACCATCGCGTGTAGTAGCGTGCTTCGCACAACGCCTATGCACAGGATGAATGACACGCCATGGATGACGCCCGCTTCGGCTCCGCCGATCGCCTCGAACTGTTGCAGACCTTCATGCGTATCGTCGAAACCGGCAGCCTGTCCGCCGCCGCCCAGCGCCTGGATGTGAGCCAGCCCACCGTCAGCCGGCGGCTCAAGGCGCTGGAGAGCATGCTGGGGCTGCGGCTGGTGCAACGCTCGACCCATCGTCTCAGCCTGACCGATGACGGCGAGCGCTGCTTTCGCCATGCCCAGGGCGTTTGCGAGCGCTGGGACTCGATGGCCCAGGATCTCCAGGGATTGACCGAGACGCCGCGTGGCAGGCTGCGCGTGCTGGTGCCGCATGCCTTCGGCCAGGAGCAGCTGCTGGAACTGCTCGAATCCTACCTTCGAGACTGCCCGGAGGTCAGCGTCGAGTGGCTGCTGCACGATCGCTATCCGGACTTCATTGCCGAAGGCATCGACTGCGTGATTCGTGTCGGCAAGGTAGAGGACCCGGCGGTCGTCGCCGTGCCCGTAGCGGAGGTGCCGCGTATCGTGGTGGCCGCGCCGGAAGTGGTGGCCGGGATCGAGATCGACGATATCGATGCCGTGGCTTCGCTACCCTGGCTGGCGCTGCGCACCTTCTACCGCGATCGCGTCTCGCTGACACACGCCGTCGACGGTCGCGAGCAGCACTTCGCCATTGCCCCGCGGGTGAGCACCGACAACCTGGCGGCCATCCGCCGGCTCGCGGTTTCCGGCTTCGGCGCCGCCATCGTCTCGGCCTGGCGGGTTGCCGACGATTTGGAAGAGGGGCGGCTGATCCAGCTGGTGCCGAGCTGGTATGCGTCGCCGCTGCCGGTCTATCTGGTGTATCCCTACGCCGACGACTACCCGCCGCGTCTGCGTCGCTTCATCGAGCTGATGCGCGAGCAGGCCCCCGGCATGTCCGGCATGACGATGCGCCGGGAGAACCCGCCTGCCGCCCGATGAGGCGCTGCTAGCCGGCGGATGCCTGACGCCGCCTTTCGTGCACGATCAGCCTGGCGGCGACGGCCGCCGCGATCAGGCCGGAGGCGGCGGCCACCATCATCGCCCAGCGCGGCCCCGCATGGTCGGCCAGCCAGCCGACGATCGGGGCGCCGAGCGGCGTGCCCCCCATGATCACCGCCATTCGTAGCGCCATCACGCGGCCGCGCATGGCGGGATCGGTGGTCAGCTGCATCAGCGCGTTGGACGCCGTATTGAAGGTCAGCGCCGAGAACCCGGTCACGGTCAGCATCGCGGCGAACACGATGACATGGGGCGCGACGCCGGCCAGCGTGCAGAAGACGCCGAAGGCGAGCGTCGACATCGCCAGCAGTGGCAGGTCGGGTCGTTCGCGACGGGCAGCCAGGAGCGCGCCGCCGACCGAGCCGATCGCCAGTGCCGAGGTCAGAAGGCCGTACTGGTCGGCGCCGCCGTGGAAGATGGTGACCGACATGGTGGAGATATAGATCGGGAAGTTGAAACCGAAGGTGCCAATCAGAAACAGCATGACCATCATCGCTTTCAGGTCGGGGCGTCTCCACACGTAACGAAAGCCTTCCAGCAGGCCGCCGGCGCGCCGGCCCGACTTGAGCGACGTGTAGAGCTGATCGGTCCGCAGCAGGAACAGCGAACCGAGCACCGCCGCGAAGGAGGCCGCGTTGACGAGGAAGACCCAGCCGGTGCCGATCGCGGCGATCAGCACGCCGGCCACCGCCGGGCCGATCATCCGTGCGCTGTTGAACGAGGTCGAGTTGAGGGCGACCGCGTTGGCGAGATAGCGCTCGCCGACCAGGTCGTTGACGAAGACCTGGCGGGCGGGGCCGTCGAAAGCGGTCACGCAACCGAGACCGAGCGCGAACGCATAGACCTGCCACAGCGTCACCACGCCGGTCACCGTGACCAGGCCGAGCCCCAGCGCCAGCAGGCCCAGCAGCGCCTGGGTCAGCATGATCAGCCGGCGGCGGTCGAAGCGATCCGCCGCGTAGCCGGTAAACGGCAACAGCAACAGTTGCGGGCCGAACTGCAGCGCCATGGTGATGCCCACGGCGCTGGCGTTGTGGTCGGTGAGAATGGTCAACACCAGCCAGTCCTGGGCGACGCGCTGCATCCAGGTGCCGATATTGGAGACCAGCGCGCCGATAGCCCAGACCCGATAGTTGTAGAGCCGCAGCGAGCGGAAGAGGCGGGTATCGCTCATGGCGCGCGGGCCGGCCCGCGGCAGGGCACGACTATCGTGGGCAAGGTCGTTGTGGAGACGGTCATTGAGGAGACGGTCGTTTTGGAGATGACCGTTGCGGAAACAATTGCTGTAGAAACCGTCGTTGTGGAGACAGGTGTTGTGGGAAAAGTCGTCGTCATGCGAAGTTCGAAGGTTCCTTGTCCATGAAGCCGAAGCCGGCCGGGATCCCTGGTCGGCGTCGCCCGTTGCCACGGGCGAGTGCAGCCCTCTAGGCACTGTCTGAAAAGTACTGCGCTCGCCCATGCGGCGTTAAAAATCGGCTGGAGCGCCAGCCCGGTCCGCTTTCGCCGATTTTTGCCTTGCCTGGCCTTCGTTCGTCGACTTTTCAGACAGCACCTAGTGTAGCGCGTCGGTGGGGCAGGGGGCTCTAGATCCAGCAGAGCGGACGCTAGAATGACGGGCTCTAGAAGGGCGGTGCGCGATGCGTGCGCTGACGTTTGCCCGCCTCGGTCCACCAGGCCAGGTCGTCGGCAAACCGGTCGAAAGCACGCTCGAAGGAAGCGCCGGCATCGCCGAGGGGCGTGCCGCTTTCATCCAGCGTCTTGCCGATCTGCCCGACGGCGACCGTGCTGGAGATCACCACCATGCCCATCTCGGCCAGCGTGCCGCGCCAGGCCATGTTGGCATGGGCGCCACCGAGGCGGCCGGCCGAGTAGCTGACGATCCCGGCCGGCCGCCAGAACCACTCTTCCAGGAAGTGATCGGTCAGGTTCTTGAGTCCCGGCTGCATGCCCCAGTTGTATTCGCCGGTGACGAAGACGAAACCGTCGGCGTCGAGAATCTTGCCGGCCAGGGCTTCCATCGCCTCCGGCGCCTCGCCCTCGGGATACTCCTTGTACATGCGGTCCAGCATGGGAAGATCGATCGCCCTGGCATCGATCAGTTCGGCGTCGACACCACGGACAGCGAGCGTACGCACCGCATAGTCGGCCAGGCGGATACCGGCACGGTCGGATCGGTAGGAACCGTAGAACACCAGGATGCGATCGGTCATGGGAAGCTCCGTGAAAGCAGCGAGTCGGGATTGTCGTCTCGGTCAGGTTAGCGCCACGACGGGAAAGCTGCCACGAGCACGGCGGGCGGGGACTGCCGGGAAACTGTGAGCCGTCACGAATCTGTGCCAGATTAGGTCGAGCCCCGCCATTCGGTGCCGGGGAACGACCGGAGATCGAACCGATGAGCCGTCTCACCGCGAAAGACTTCCCGCCGCAACTGCTCGAGCTCTACGACTACTACGCGCATGGCCGCATCACGCGGCGTGATTTCCTCGACCGTGCCGCCCAGATCGTCGGTGGCGCCGCGGCGCTCTCCATGCTCGCCGCGTTGAGCCCGAATTATGCGCTGGCGGAGCAGGTGCCGTTCACCGACCCCGACATTCTGCCCGAATACGTCATCTATCCCTCCCCCAACGGCCACGGCGAGGTGCGTGGGTATCTGGTGCGCCCCACGGGCGTGGATGGCCCCGTTCCCGGCGTGGTGGTCGCGCACGAGAACCGTGGTCTCAACCCGTACATCGAGGATGTTGCCCGCCGCGTCGCCAAGGCGGGATTCGTCGCGCTGGCGCCCGATGGCTTGAGTTCCGTCGGTGGCTATCCCGGCAACGACGACCAGGGGCGCGAACTGCAGCAGCAGGTCGACCCCGAGAAGCTGATGAACGACTTCTTCGCGGCGATCGAGTTTCTGATGGCGCACGATGCCACCACCGGCAAGGTCGGCATCACCGGCTTCTGCTATGGCGGCGGCGTTGCCAATGCCGCCGCCGTGGCATATCCGGAGCTGGGCGCGGCCGTGCCGTTCTACGGTCGTCAGCCCGCCCCCGAAGACGTGGCCCGAATCCAGGCGCCGCTGCTGATCCACTACGCCGAGCTCGACACGCGCATCAACGAGGGTTGGTCCGCCTACGAGGCAGCGCTGAAAGCCAACGACAAGGTCTACGAGGCTTACATCTATCCCGGCGTCAATCACGGCTTTCATAACGACTCGACGCCGCGCTACGACGAACAGGCCGCCGAGCTCGCCTGGTCCCGAACGATCGAGTGGTTCCGCCGCTATCTGGCCTGAGACGACCGTTGCTGGCGCTCGTCTCGCGCCGGGCATGACGTCAACGGGAACCCGATAGAGGCAGCGGCGGGGTTGGTTTTCGCCCGAGGGGTCGCAAGATAATCCTTAACAGGCTACCTTCCTTGGTAACCCTTACGACTCGCCATGCGCTTTTTGGTCATGCGGGGTCGAGTCTTCATCGAGAGGACATTTCATGAGTCAGCAAAACGAGTACGTGCCGCCGAAAGTCTGGACGCCCAACAAAGAAAGCGGCGGCAAGTTCGCCAGCATCAACCGTCCGGTCGCCGGGCCGACCCACGACAAGGCGCTGCCGGTCGGCAAGCATCCGTTCCAGCTCTACTCGCTGGCCACGCCCAACGGGGTCAAGGCCGGGGTCATGTTCGAGGAGCTGCTGGCGCTGGGCAAGGATGCCGAGTACGACGCCTGGCTGATCAATATCGGCGACGGCGATCAGTTCGGCAGCGGCTTCGTCGAGGTCAACCCGAATTCCAAGATTCCGGCGCTGATGGATTACAGCGGCGACAAGCCGGTTCGCGTGTTCGAGTCCGGCTCGATCCTGCTGCACCTGGCCGAGAAGTTCGGGGCCTTCCTGCCGACCGATCCGGCCAAGCGGGTCGAGACCATGAACTGGCTGTTCTGGCAGATGGGCAGCGCACCGTATCTGGGTGGCGGCTTCGGCCACTTCTATGCGTATGCGCCGGAGAAGATCGAATACGCCATCGATCGCTTCACCATGGAAGCCAAGCGGCAGCTCGATGTGCTCGACCGGCGGCTGGCCGAATCACGCTACCTGGCGGGCGACGAGTACACCATCGCCGACATCGCCACCTGGTCCTGGTATGGGCAACTGGTGCTGGGACGGCTGTACGAGGCCGCGGAGTTCCTGGACGTGGAAAGCTACGAGAACGTCCAGCGCTGGGCCAGGGAGATCGACGCCCGCCCGGCCGTGCAGCGTGGCCGCATGGTCAACCGCACCTTCGGCGAGCCGGAAACCCAGCTTCACGAACGCCACGACGCCAGCGACTTCGAAACACGAACGCAGGACAAGATCGGCGGCTGATATCGCGTATTTGCCGCCCAGAGCCCGGCTACGTGCCGGGCTTTTTGCGTTAGGCTTTAGCTTTGGTCATGAGCTTTATCTTTGGTCATGAGCTTTATCTTTGGTCATGAAGAGAAGATCCGACAGAGCCATTCCGCCTACTGTTTTCGATAGGGCATCTCCATGAAAACGCTATTTCGAGGCTACCTCGACGCTTCCCTGATCCTGCGCGTGACCATCGCGCTGGTGCTGGGCGTGGTGGTCGGGTTGATCGGCGGTGAGACGGTCGCGAGCTGGCTGGCGCCGTTCGGCGATCTGCTGCTGCGATTGCTGCAGTTCCTGATCGTGCCGATCGTGCTGTTTACCTTGATCGTGGGCATCAATCAGGCCGATTTCGGCCGTATGGGGCGCATCGGTGGCAAGGTGTTTGGTTATTACGTGGCGACCTCGGCCATGGCGATCGTGGTCGGGCTGGCGGTGGCGTCGCTGTTCTCGCCGGGCAGCGGCATGACGCTGGACGACGGCGCCAGTATCGACGTGCCGGAAAACCCGGGGCTGGTCAGCGTGCTGTTGAGCATCGTGCCGGACAATATCGTCGGCGCGCTCGCCGAGCCCAATCTGCTGGGGATCATCTTTACCGCTTTCGTGTTCGGCATCGCGCTGCTGAAGATGCGTCACAGCGAGGGGCAGGGCGAGCTGGGCGAGAAGCTCTACGGCGTCATCGAAGGCTTGAATGCGGTGACCATGAAGGTGATGGCAGGCGTGCTCCAGTACGTGCCCATCGGGGTGTTCGCCATCGTGGCCGGTACGGTGGCCAGGCAGGGCAAGGATACCATCCTGTCGTTGGGCACCATGGTGATCGTGCTCTATCTCGCGCTGGCCATGCATCTGGTGCTCTATTGCGTATTGATGAAGGCGTTCGGCGTGCGCCTGGGAGCGTTCTTCCGCGAGGCGCGTACGCCAATGGCGACGGCCTTCGCGACCCAGAGCAGCACCGGTACCCTGCCGCTGACCCTGAACGCGGCACAGCGGCTGGGCATCCCGCAGAGCCTTTACGGCTTCAGCCTGCCGCTCGGCGCGACGATCAACATGGACGGCGCGGCGATCCGAATCGCGATCTCGGCTGTCTTTGCCGCCAACGTGGTCGGCATCCCGCTGGACTTCATGACCATGGTCGAGATCGTGCTGATCGGCACGCTGACCTCTATCGGTACGGCGGGGGTGCCCGGCGCGGGTATCGTGATGATCGCGACGGTCTTCGCTCAGGTCGGGTTGCCGATCGAGACCGTGGCACTGTTGACCTCGATCGATGCGCTGGTCGGCATGGGCTGTACCGCGCTCAACGTGACCGGCGATCTGACCGGCACCGCCATCATTGCCCGGAGCGAGGACAAGCAGGCGGATGCGCAACCCACTGAAGCCTCGACGGCCTGATATCGATCCCAGGAATTTTCGAATGCATTCTGAGACACACACGGATCTTCTGATCATCGGCGGCGGCAGCATGGGACTGGTGGCGGCGGATTATCTGGTGGCCTCTTCCGGTGCCAACGGCCAGCCCGCGGTGCGGGTGCTCGACGCCCACCGCCCGCCCCACGATCAGGGCGCGCATCACGGCGAAACCCGGTTGATTCGGCTGGCCTATGGCGAGGGCAGCGGCTATGTCTCGCTGGCCCTGCGCGCGCTGGAACGCTGGCGCGAGCTCGAGCGAGAGACGGGCGAATCGTTGTTTCTGCCCACCGGAGTGCTCAATCTCGGCCCGGCTTCGGCGCCGTTCATCCAGCAGGTCGAGGCGAGTGCGCGGCAGTATGATCTGCCGCTGGAGGGCTTGGACGGCTCGGCGGCATCCGAGCGCTGGCCGGGATGGCGGCTCGATGCCTCGATGCGCGGCGGCTTCGAATCCCGCGCCGGAGTGCTGCGGGTCGAGCGGATCATCGAGTGCTGGCGGCAGCGAGTCGAACGGAGTGCCAACGTGACGCTGACGTCAGGCGCTCGTGTCGTGCGCCTGGAGCCTCTGGAGCAGGGCGGTTATGCGGCGACCTGCGATGACGGTCGGCGATTCAGCGCCGACCGGTTGTTGGTTTCCGCGGGGCAGCACGTGGCGCCGCTATTGGCCGAACTCGGCATCGAGCTGCCGCTGACTCGCGTGCGCAAGACGTTCGCCTGGTTCGAGGCCGACGACCGCTATGTGTCGGAGCGCTTCCCCGGCTTCAGCCTCACCGACGACGAGCTAGGCATCTATTACGGCTTCCCGGACATCGATGGCGCCGGGTTCAAGATCGGCCGACACGATAGCGGCCAGATCCTCGCGCCGGGCGAAACGATGGCGCCGTTTGGCGAACATCCGGAGGATATCGCCGAGCTCCAGCAGGTGATCGACCGCTATCTGCCGGGCGTTGGTGCGCTGCGCCATGGCGCTGTCTGCCAGTATATCCGCACCCCGGACGAGCACTTTCTGATCGATGAACCGCTCCCCGGCCTGATCGTTGCCGGCGGTTTCTCCGGCCACGGTTTCAAGTTTGCCAGCGCCATGGGGGAGTCGCTGGGCCGATGGCTGACGAGCGGTCGCGCTGCGCCGGAACTGGCAGGGTTCGGGATCAGCAGACTATCGGGGCGCGACAACCAGGGTTCGCTGTCGTAGTCGTTCGTTCCGGAGCGCCGAGGCCTCGAGCGACGATGGATTTCGCGTACACTGGCGGGCTTCACGAGCAAGTGGTGGCATCATGTCCTTCATTCCTTTTTCCGCGCTGGCCTGTCCGCTGGACGGGGATCCAATGCATCGCCAAGGCCAGACGTGGCGCTGCGCGGCCGGTCACAGTTTCGATATCGCGCGGCAGGGCTATACCCACCTGCTGCCCGTCCAGCACAAGCGTTCCCGCGATCCGGGAGACAGCAAGGCGATGGTGGCGGCACGCCAGCGCTTCCTGAATGCGGGCCATTACCAGCCCATCGCCGAGGCGGTATCGCGTCTTGCCCTGGCGGAACAACCCACCGGCGACGCGTTCCGCTGCCTGGATGCCGGCTGCGGCGAAGGTTATTACCTGCGTCAGCTGGCGGCGGCGAGCGCCCCCGATGCCGCCTTGTCGCTGTTGGGCCTGGATATCTCCAAGTGGGCGGTGCTATCTGCTGCCAAGCAGGACAAGGGCGCCGCCAAGCAAGAGCGGGCGGTGTTATCTGCTGCCAAGCAGGACAAGGGCGCCGCCAAGCAAGAGCGGGCGGTGCTATCTGCTACGAGGCAGGACCAGGGCACCGCGACGCGGGAAAGCGCAGCCGGTCGACAAGTTTCGACCCATGGACGGGAAGAGCGTGTCAGTTGGGTGGTGGGCAGCAACGCCAATCTGCCGGTACAGGAGGGTTCGCTGGACTGCGTGCTGTGTCTGTTCGGCTTCCCCGTCTATCCGGAATTCGTTCGCGTGCTCGAGCCGGGCGGGGTGTTGATCCAGGCCGATGCCGGGCCGGACCATCTTCGCGAGTTGCGCGAGATCATCTACCCCAGCCTGAAACCGGAGCGCGAGCGATCGGCAGTGGTGCCCGAGGGGCTGGTGCAGCAGGACGTGGAGACGATCCGTTATTCATTGGCGCTGGAGGAGCCACAGGCCATTGCCGACCTGCTGGCGATGACGCCGCACCTCTACCGCGCCAGTGCCGAAGGCCGGGCCAGGGCGGAGGCGCTGGAAGCGCTCACCGTGACCGTCGATGTGCGCTTGACGCGATTCGTGCGAGGGGCTGGGAGCCGGGAGACCACACCGTCGGGGATCGATTCGGCGCAGACCTGATCCGGCCATTCAGGAGTGGTTCCGTGTCGAGTGATTCAGTGTCGAGTGGTTCCGTGTCGAGTGATTCAGCGTTGCCGCTGGTAATTATCCGCCCATTGAAGGGCTTCTTCGAAAGGCAGGGCGGGGCTGTAGTAGAAGCCCTGCCCGATGTCGCAGCCGAGGTCCTTGAGATGCGCCTCGATCGAGACATTCTCTACCCCCTCCGCAATGGACTGCCGATTGAAGCTCTTCGACAGACCGATGACCGCCGCGACAATGGCTTCGTCCTCGGGGTTGTCGAGCATCCCCATCACGAAGGAGCGGTCGATCTTGATCTTCTGGGTGGGGAAAGTGCGCAGGTAACTCAGCGACGATTGACCGGTGCCGAAATCATCCAGCGATAGCTGCAGGCCGAGCTGGAGGCAAGCCTGGATATTGGCGGCAATGGTATCCATGTCCTCCTGCGGCGAGGCGCTTTCCAGTATCTCCAGCGTGAGCCGTTCCACCAGGCTTTGATCGTGGTGTGCAAGGGTGCGGTGCAAGTGATCGACAAAGCCGCTATCCAGAAAACTGGATGGATTGACGTTGACACTGACCGAATAGGGCAGGCCACGCCGCATGATCTCTTCGATAGCCGTCACTGCCTTGTCGATGACGTATTTGCCTATCTCGATGTCGAGCCAGGTGTGCTCTATCTGCGGGAGAAAGCGGCCCGGCGGCAGAATCTTGCCCGAGGGCAGGCGCCAGCGTAGCAATCCTTCGAATCCCGTTACCGTGTCGAGGTGGTAGTCGATCGCCGGTTGATAGAAGAGTTCCAGCTGTTGCTGTGACAGCGCCAGGCGGACATCACGGGCGATCGCCAGGCGCTCGCGACGAGAGTGATGGAGTTTGGGATCGAAATAGCAGTACCCGTTCTTGCCCGCTTCCTTGGCCGAGTACATGGCTTGATAGGCGTGATGCAGGAGCGCGTCCGCATCCGCTTCGTCGTCGGGATAGCAGGTGATGCCCATGCTGGCGGTAAGGCTGTGGACGTGTTCTTCTGTCTGGATGGGAGTGCGGATCTGATCGAGGATGCGTCGGCAGATCGCCGGCTGCAGCACGTCGCGCAGAATGATGGCGAATTCGTCTCCTCCCAGATACGTCACCACATCCTTGCGACGTACGGCATCGCGCAGACGATCGGCAATGACCTTGAGCACGGCGTCCCCGGCAGCGGTATCATGCGACTCGTTGATGCTGTTGAATCCATCCAGGTTGATCAGACAGACCGAAAGATTGCCCTGGGATTGTCTGGCAAGCGCCAGCTCTTCTCTCATCAGCCTCTGGAGCAGACCCCGATCAGGCAGACCGGTCAGGGCGTCGAGCTGGTCGAGCTTTAGCCCGGGCGGACGTTGGATCAGCAGATGACGGCCAATCTCATCCTCGATCTGGTGGGCAAGCACATGGAGCATCTCGAAATTCAGCGTCCCGCTCGGAATCGGCGAGGTGTGCACGAGACACAGCGTACCGATGCTGCCGCCTTCGATGTCGCGTATGGGCACGCCGGCAAAGAAACGCCAATGGGGCGATCCGACGACCTGGGGGTGGTTGGCGAACTCGGGATGACGCAATGCATCCTCGATGACGAAGAGTTCGTTGTGACGCAGGGTGTGATGGGTGAAAGACAGGGCATCCGGAATGTCGGTCGATACCGACCCTTCGCTGTTCCTGCACCATTGCCGATCGCTACCCACCAGGGTGAACCAGGCATCCGTCACCTTGTAGTGCTGCTTGGCGATCCAGCGTACCCGGTCGAGACGCTGCTCGGTTAATGTATCGATTTGTCTTGTTTGGTCCATGACGTCTTGGCGCCATGTTTCGTAGCAATCCAGGTTCACGGCGTGGCACCTCATCAAAGCCTTTTACCTCGCCCCATCCCTGTGGCATTCAACGAGCGTTTTCTAGTGAGACTGCGGCCCAACGGCTACTATCGACTCCAAAATTCGATAGGGGGTTGAATTAATAATTCAATACAAATTTGAACTATGGTTCAACGTAAATTGAACAAATAGTTCAAATTCAATACATGGATGAAAAAAGCATGTTCGCGTTGCGCCTCAAGACGGCGCTTACCGCCGCTGGGTATGAACCTCGCCCTTCGGTACTGGAGCGTGAGTTCAACTTGCGCTACTGGGGGTCTCCAATCACCTTCCAGGCGGTACGTCGGTGGTTGCGGGGCGATTCGATACCCTCGCAGGACAAACTGCAAGTGTTGGCGAGATGGTTGGGCATCGAGCCCCAGGTCTTGCGTTACGGTGAACAGGTTTCGCAGGTTCGCGCGCCCATGCAGGCGACCCGGGTCGTACCCGTCGATGGGGAGGAAGACGAGGTGCTGCGTATCTACCGTGATCTGCCCGAGGAGCAGCGACAGGTCTTGCGGCAGGTGATTCTGGCGTTCGCCAGGGCAAACGATCTGCAGTCCGGCGATTCACAGGAATCGAGCTGATACCCATCGATGGCTGGCGCCTTTCGTGCCGGAGGCGCTACGGGAAGCCGGGCCGGGATCGATCGTCGCCGCGGGCGACCTGGCCACGATCGATCCATCGGATCAGGGCAACATGTCGGGCATCATCCGATAGTAGAGATTGAAGAGAATCCACAGCGTACCGCCAACCATGATGGCCAGGATCAGGGCGGTAAACAGGATCAACTGCAGGTCCTCACGCTTGTTCCTGGCCAGCGTGATGTGCAGGAAGAAGCGGAAGTGGACCACGATCTGGATCACGGCGCAGCCGGCAATGACGAGATAGAGCGTTCCCGCTGCCATCTGCGTGTAGGCCGCTAGGCCGAACGGAATCAGCGTGAGGATCAGTGCCAGCCCGAACCCCCAGAGATAGCTGCGTAGCTCGCCGGATTTCTCACGCGCTTCCTGCTCGGAAAGTTGGCGATGGCTCATACGATGCCTCCCAGATACACCAGCGAAAAGATGCCGATCCAGACCACGTCCAGAAAGTGCCAGAGAATGGCCAGCCGCATCAGGCCGGTCTTGGTGGGTGGGTCGAGCCCATGCACGGCAATCTGGCCGAGCAGGGCAATCAACCAGATACAGGCCCCGATGACGTGAAGGCCATGCAAGGGCACCAGCGAAAAGAACGCCGAGAGAAAGCCGCTTCGGCTGGGCACGCCGCCTTCGGTGAACATCTTGTGGAAGTCGTAGAGTTCATGGGCGAGAAACCCGAGGCCCAGCAGCAGCGTCACCAGTAGCCAGATGACGAGAACTTTCCGGTCGCTGCGATATTTCAGCGCCAACGATGCCATGCCGAACGTGAAGCTGCTGATCAATAACAGCATCGTTTCGATGAAGGCGCTCTTGAGTTCGAACAAGTCACTGGGGCCGGGGCCTCCGGCAGTACCGCCGAGCATGGTGACGTAGGTTGCGAAGAGCAGGCCGAAGACGATCAGGTCGCTCATCATGAACACCCAGAATCCGAACACCATCTCTTCGCGGGTATCCTCGCTCTCTTGATGGGCTGGCCCGAGATTGAGGCCGGGATGGTGCGCACGGGGTCTCGCCTGATCGGTGTGGCCGGGGTGTATCTTCGTGGTCGTCGTCATTGAACGGCTCCTTCCACGGGCGGCACGGGGAGCCCCCGGTTTTCCCTCGTCTGCTCTTTCGAACGGTCGACCGGCGTCGTTCGGCGCACGCATTCGATCCAGGCCAGGTGCGTGCGGCGAACTTCGTCGCCGGGTATGGTGCGCGTGGTCTTGCGCACGTAGCCGCGTGCAATGATGGCGACCAGCGTGACCATCGCCGCGAGAATCACCAGCCACCACATGTACCAGGTCAGACCAAACGCC
Organism: Salinicola sp. 4072; assembly: GCF_036663415.1. Classification (NCBI taxonomy): domain Bacteria; kingdom Pseudomonadati; phylum Pseudomonadota; class Gammaproteobacteria; order Oceanospirillales; family Halomonadaceae; genus Salinicola; species Salinicola sp. 4072. Next base: position 63,826 of record NZ_JAXOVV010000005.1, read on the forward strand.
ATCGCCGTACCGGTCACCGCGATGATCACGCCCATGGCGCTGTTGGCGGGCATTTCGATATCGGGGAACTCGTCCGGTATCTGATACGCCTTGCCTTGCTCTTTCTCGGCCATGAAGGCGTCGCGGCTGAACACTTCGGGGATGACCGGGAAGTTGTATTCCGGCGGTGGTGAACTGGTCGCCCATTCGAGGCTCCGTCCATCCCACGGATCGCCGACAAAGACGTTGTTATGATGGCGGTCTCGGACGCTCACCCAGAGCTGGATCAGCAGGAACAGCATGGCAAAGAGAATGACGATCGCGCCGCAACCGGCGGCAATGGTCCAGGGCAGGTACGCGGGCTCGAAGAAGGTCAGCGAGCGGCGCGGCATGCCCAGTACGCCGAGCGCATAAAGCGGGAAGAACGCCAGCATGAAACCGATGACCCAACAGTAGGCGGCACGTCGTCCCCAGCGTTTTTCCAGACGGAAGCCGAAGGCCTTGGGGAACCAGAAATTGGTAGCCGCCAGCATGCCGAAGAGCGTTCCGGGAATCAGCATGTTGTGAAAATGAGCGATCAGGAACAGCGAGTTGTGCACTTGATAATCGACGCTCGGGGTGGCGAGAATGATGCCGGTCAAACCGCCGATCACGAACAGCATGATGAATCCGACGGCGTAGATCATGGGAGCCGATAGTCTGACTCGTCCGCGATACATGGTCAGCATCCAGTCGTACACTTTTACACCGGTCGGGATGCCGATCAGCATCGTCGCGATGCCGAAGACGGCATTGATGGCGGCGCTCTGCCCCATGGTGAAGAAATGGTGGAGCCAGACGGTAAACGAGAGGAAGGCGATACATATGGTCGCGATCACGAGCAGGGTATAGCCGTAGAGTCGTTTTCCTGAAAAAGTCGAAAATACCTCGGAATAGATACCGAATGGCGTCAGAATCAGAATGTAGACTTCGGGATGACCGAAGGCCCAGAAAAGGTTGATGTAGTTCATCATGTTGCCACCCAGATCACTGGTGAACATGTGAAAATCGAGATAGCGATCCAGTGCCAGCAGGGCAGTGGCGACCGTCAGCGGCGGCATGCCGAAGATCATCAGGATGGCGGTGCTCAGCGCGGTCCAGGTAAACAGCGGCATACGAAATAGCTTCATGCCGGGCGCGCGCTTTTTATAGATCGTCACCGCGAAATTGATGCCGGTCAGCGTCGAGGAGAGCGTGGATAGCGTCACCGCCCAAATCCAGTAGTCGACCCCGGCATCAGGGCTGTAGGACAGTTCCGTATAGGGGGGATAGCCACTCCAGCCGCCAGTGGAGAATGGCGCCAGCACCAGTGAAATCATCACGATCGCCGCGCCCGCTGCGGTAAGGCCAAGGCTGATCTGATTCATGACCGGAAACGACAGATCGCGGGCACCGATCTGCAGCGGCATGACGTAATTGATGATGCCGGTAAGGAACGGCATCGCCATGAAAAAGATCATGATCGTGCCGTGAGTCGTGAAGAACTCGCCGAAGTGTTCGGGCGACAGAAAGCCCCCGTCCAGCCCGACGGCCTGCTGCGCGCGCATGAATGCCGCTTCGATGATCGCGCGGGAGAGCATGACCATGGCGATGACGATGAACATGATCCCGATTTTCTTGTGGTCCGGACTGGTCAGCCACTCCGACCACAGATATTTCCACTTGCCCAGCCAGGTCACCAGGATCACGGCGCCGAGCACGCCCAGCACGACCATTCCAGCGGCTCCGCCGGCAATGATGCCATTGATGATATTGAAGGTCGTCGGATCGCGAACGGCCTCCCAGAAGGGCAGGGCATCCCAGCCCAGGCGACCGAAGACAAAGTTCCAGATATCGCTCACGTTGCCTTCTCCCCGCCGTTGTCGTCAGCTTCATCGTGAGTGTTTTCCTCGGCATCAAAAGGCGCGGGGGTAGCGTTCGAGGGTGACATCCGTTCGTCCATGGTTTTGCGATTTTGGGGCGGCGATGGCGTCAGCGACGTCCAGTCGATCGGTGCATGGTGGGCAATGGCGTCGAAGAGTCGCGACGGAATGGGCGAAAATGCCATGAGATCGCCATGCTGATAGTTCTTGATTCCCAGCATGGCAGCGAAATCGGTGGCATCGCTTTTTTCGTTCAGCTGGGTGAAGCGTTGTCGATCGAGTCGATAGCCATCGCGTCGAGCATGAGCGACGAAGTCATCGAATTGCGCATCATCGACGACTTGGGTCATGAAGCGCTGACGATGAAAGCCACTGCCGTTGTACTGCATGTTCTTGCCCTGGAAGCGTCCCGTATTGTCGGCTTGAAGATGAAGCTTCGTGACCATGCGGTTCATGACGTCGATCTGGCTGCCCAGCGCCGGGATGAAGAATGACTGCAGCACGGTGGCCGACGTCAGCTGAAATGCGATGGGGCGATCTTCCGGCAATACCAGTTGCCCCATGCTGGCAATGCCTTGTTCGGGGTAGATGAAAAGCCACTTCCAGTCGAAGCCCACCACTTGAACCTGCAGTGGCTGCTTGGCGGAATCGAGCGGGCGGTAGGGATCGAGCTGGTGGGTTTCTCGCCAAAGCACGACGGCCAGCACGATGACGACCACGACAGGCACGCCCCACATGGCGATATCCAGCCAGCGCGACATGTCCCAATGCGGTCGATAGACCGCATTGCCACGGTAACGGTAGCGCCAGAGGATGATCGGGGTCTGGATGATTACCGGTAACACCACGATCAGTGTAACGACCACCACGAACCAGAAATGGTGTTTCTGTGCCTCGGCGATCGGCCCCTGAGGATTCATGAAACCCGGTAAAGAATGGCTACAACCTGAGAGCAATGCCATGACGAAGAGTGTTATCCCGCCTCGACCGAGAGGGACGAACGAGTTGATGAATCCTTTCACGCCATGCTCCGTAAATGTGCCGTAATACTTGGTGAATGGTGTGACGAGCCCTCACTATAGAAACGATTTCTGGTTCCGGCATTGATGTAATTTAGCCATGCGATGGATTAGATCGATTTATAGGCACGATGAAAGCGATCTGATGGCTCCAGGTGCGGTATCGAAACGATGGATACATCCTTGGCGATAGAATTTCTCCATCGTTTTGATTTCCTTTATCTATTAAAAAATAGATTTGGCTAGATGTTGACTATCGCCAACGTCAGCGGAGCCGGGCCTTTACGATGCGAAGGCGATGCTCCCTGGTGAATTCACCCAAGGTCTTGATGCGACAATAACCGATTCGGGCCGATTAGCCTGGTGGACAGGACAGCACTCGCTATTTATACCTAGCATTAATCTGTGTTGTGATACTTCGCATATAGAAGTTCCATGCAGAGGTAGTCAAAGGTAAAGGCGATGCGCCAAACCAAGGGCCAAGCGACCGATAGAATCGATTGCGGTGCGAATCGCCAGACACACAATTAGCGTGGCAATGATGCCACGTCATAGAGATAACGGAGATAGCCTGTGACTAGCGACATTCGCAAACCGACGACGACAGAAGCCGGTATTCCGGTAGCGAGCGAAGAGAATGCGCTTTCCGTCGGCCCTGATGGCCCGATCGTGCTTCACGATCACTATCTGATGGAGCAGATGGCGGCATTCAACCGTGAAATGATTCCGGATCGTCAGCCGCACGCCAAGGGCGGTGGCGCTTTCGGCCATTTCGAAGTGACGCATGACATCAGCCGGTATACCAAGGCGAAGTTTCTGCAGCCGGGCAAGAAGACCGAGATGGTCGCGCGCTTCTCCACCGTTGCGGGTGAATCCGGTAGCCCGGATACCTGGCGCGATCCGCGAGGCTTCGCGCTCAAGTTCTATACCGAAGAAGGCAACTTCGACATGGTGGGTAACAATACCCCCGTCTTCTTCGTTCGCGATCCGATGAAGTTCCAGCACTTCATCCACTCCCAGAAGCGCCGTGCCGACAACGGTCTGCGCGATCACGACATGCAGTGGGACTTCTGGACCATGGCGCCGGAAACGGCCCACCAGGTGACCTGGCTGATGGGTGACCGTGGCGTGCCAGCCAGCTGGCGCCACATGAATGGCTACTCCAGCCATACCTACATGTGGGTCAACGCCGAGGGCGAGCGTTTCTGGGTCAAGTATCACTTCAAGACCGACCAGGGCATCAAATGCATGACCCAGGAGCAGGCGGACCAGATGGCGGGCAGCGATGCCGACTACCATCGTCGTGACCTGTTCAACGCGATCAAGCGGGGCGACTATCCGACCTGGACGCTACAGGTTCAGATCATGCCGTTCGAGGATGCCAAGACCTATCGCCTCAACCCGTTCGACCTGACCAAGGTCTGGCCGCACAGCGACTATCCGCTGATGGAAGTCGGCAAGATGACGCTGGATCGCAACCCGGAAGATTTCCATACCCAGATCGAACAGGCCGCCTTCGAACCCAACAACATGGTTCCCGGTACGGGCCTCTCGCCGGACAAGATGCTGCTGGCGCGCTCCATCTCCTATGCCGATGCACACCGTGCGCGTCTCGGGGTGAACTACAAGCACATCCCGGTCAACACGCCCAAGTCGCCGGTCAACAGCTACGGCAAGGGCGGCGCGATGCGCATGCGAAATGCCAGCGATCCGGTCTATGCTCCCAACAGCAAGGGCGGGCCCAAGGCCGATCCCGCGCGTTATCCGGAAGATGCGGTCTGGTCGGCGGATGGCGAATTCGTCCGCACGGCCTATACGCTGCGCCCGGCGGACGACGACTACAGCCAGGCCAACGACCTGATCAACAAGGTGATGGACGACGCGGCCCGAGACCGGCTGGTCAGCAACGTCGTCGGCCACGTTTCCAACGGTGTCGAAGAACCGGTGCTCTCTCGCGTGTTCGAGTACTGGCGCAACATCGACGAGACCATCGGCCGTCGTATCGAGGGAGGCGTCAAGGCCAATCGCGGGAAGTGACCTAGCGCTGCAGATATTGCAGTAGGTTTCGATAAGAAAGATGGCCCACTCCGGCAAGGGGTGGGCCTTTTTCGTTGGAACGGCGACAGTCGTGCTGACTGGATTTAGCCCTTGCGCTGCTTGATCTGCTCCTTCAACTGCCCGGGAACCTGTTTGATGATCAGGCGGTCGCGCTCGTCATCGTATTCGATGCTGTTGCCGAGCAGGTGCGAGTCGAAGCTGATCGAGACGCCGCTGGCGCGGCCGGCAAAGCGCTTGAACTGCTGCAGGGTACGCTTGTCCGGCGGGATCTCGGCGGCCAGCCCGTAGTCCTGATTGCGGATATAGTCGTAGAACGCCTTGGGTTGCTGCTCGTCGACCAGCTCGGAGAGCTCGTCGAGCGTGATCGGCTCGCCGCGCTTGGCCTGGCTGTTGGCGTATTCGATCAGCGTTTCGGTCTTCTCCCGGCTGGCCTCTTCGGGCAGATCCTCGCTTTCGACATAATCGCTGAACGCCTTGAGCAGGGTGCGGGTCTCCGCGCCGGCATTGACGCCTTCCTGACAACCCAGCCACTCCCGGAACGCTTCGACCAGCTTCTTGTTGCCCCGATCCTGCACGTAGGTGATGTACTGGCGCGACTGCCCGCGCTGCCACTGGGTCAGGTCGATCCTGGCTGCCAGCATCAACTGGCCGAGATTGAGTTGCTGGACGGCAATGAGGTTGAGATCGTCATCGAACCCGTAGCCGTCACGCTGGTGGAGCATGGCCAGCGTCAGATATTCCGCCTCGCCCTGACGGGAGTGCACGAACCACCAGTGGCCGCCGATCGAAAGATGCGCATCGAGCAACGGCATCAGGCTTTCGGTGGTCTGGCGGGTAAAGTCGGTGAAGTTGATTTCCCCGCTGCGATAGCGCTCGAGCTCGAAGGCGAAACGTGACGAGGAGACAGGCGCCGCCTCGCTGTCTTCGGCGTCTCCCTCCACGCCGGCTTCGCCAAAGTGCCCCCACGCCTTGGGTTTGCCGTGAAAGCTCGAATTGAAGTTCGCGAGCAGCGAGTCCGCGATCGCCATGTCGGTCATCGCCTCGCCGCAGGTCAGCGTGGTGGGTTGTTCGTCGCTCTGTTTATCGATGCGATGGGCGCAGGCTTGCAGTATCGGCATGACGTGACTCGTGAAGCGTAAAAGGGCGGGCGTCCGATCGACGGCCCGCGAAAAAAGACGACAGCGTGTTCGGGTTGGGGGCTTCGTCTCAGGGACGTAGGCGGTAGCCGGTGCGGAAGATCCAGCTGATCACGCCCAGGCTGACCGCCAGGAACACGCCGATCATGACCAGGCTGGCAACCACGCTGACATCGCTGATGCCGTAGAAGCTCCAGCGGAAACCGCTGACCAGGTAGACCACCGGGTTGGCCAGCGTCACCGCCTGCCAGAACGGCGGCAGCATGTCGATGGCGTAGAAACTGCCGCCGAGAAACGTCAACGGCGTAATGATCAGCAGCGGCACCAGCTGCAGCTTCTCGAAGCTATCCGCCCAGATGCCGATGATGAAGCCGAGCAGGCTGAAGGTGATTGCGGTCAGCAGGAGAAACAGCAGCATCATGAAGGGGTGCTGTATATGCAGATCGACGAAGAAGTTCGCCGTGCCGAGAATTACCAGCCCGAGAATCGCGGATTTCGATGCGGCGGCGCCGACATAGCCGAGCACGATCTCGAAGTACGAGATCGGCGCCGACAGCACTTCGTAGATGGTGCCGGTGAACTTGGGGAAGAAGATCCCGAACGAGGCGTTCGACACGCTCTGCGTGAGCAGCATCAGCATGATCAGGCCGGGCACGATGAAGGCGCCGTAGCTGACGCCTTCGACCTCCTGAATGCGCGAACCGATGGCAGCGCCGAAAACGACGAAGTAGAGCGATGTCGAAATGACCGGAGAGATCAGGCTCTGCAGCAGCGTGCGCCCGGCGCGGGCCATTTCGAAGAAGTAGATGGAGCGGACGGCTTGCAGGTTCATTGGCGCTCTCTGACCAGGTTGACGAAGATATCTTCCAGCGAACTTTGCTTGGTATGCAGATCCTTGAAGCGGATCCCGGCGGCCTCGATCTCGTTGATCAGCGCGCTGATGCTGACGTGATCGCTGTCACCGGCCTCGCTGGCGTCGTAGGTATAGACCAGCACGTTGCCGTTCTCCGCCAGCGTCAGCGGGTAGTGGGCCAGCGCCGGCGGAACGCTGGCCAGCGGTGTCTGCAGGTGCAGAGTCAACTGCTTGCTGCCGAGTTGCCGCATCAGGGTCGCCTTTTCCCGTACCAGCACGATCTCGCCGCCATTGATGACGCCGATGCGGTCGGCCATCTCTTCGGCTTCCTCGATGTAGTGCGTGGTCAGGATGATGGTCACGCCGCTATTGCGAAGCTCCCTGACCACCTCCCACATGTCACGCCGGAGCTCGACATCGACACCGGCGGTGGGCTCGTCGAGGAACAGGATTTCCGGCTCGTGGGCCAACGCCTTGGCAATCAGCACGCGGCGCTTCATGCCGCCGGAGAGCGTGATCAGCTTGTTCTTGCGCTTGTCCCACAGCGACAGCGCCTTGAGCACGCGCTCGATGTGGGCATCGTCCGGCGCCTTGCCGAACAGCCCACGACTGAAGCGCACCGTGTTCCATACGGTCTCGAAGGCATCGCTGGTCAGCTCCTGCGGTACCAGGCCGATCTTGGCCCGTGCGGCACGATAGTCGGTGACGCTATCGTGGCCGTCGACCGTCACGCTACCGCCGGTAGCGTTGACCAGCCCGCAGATGATGCTGATCAGGGTCGTCTTGCCGGCGCCATTGGGGCCGAGCAGGGCGAAGATCTCGCCGCGCTGGATCTCCAGGTCGATCTGCTTCAGCGCTGAGAAGCCGGAATCGTAACGCTTGGAGAGGCCGCTGATGGCGATCACCGGCGGCGGGCTCGCGGCGGGCGTCTCGGTGCGCGGCGTGGGTTCCGGGGCTGTGGGCGTCTCGTGACTCATGCAAACCCTGCTTCGTGACGGCGTTAGGGGCCGTTATTGTAGGCGAAAAGCGGGCTCGTCTGGAGTCATCATCTGCCACGGAGAGAAAACGCGCAGGATCGGGCGGCGGCATGGGTGCGTCGCATGTGATGAGTGGGCTGAACGAACTGGAAGGACTGGAGGAACTGGAGGAACTGGAGGAACTGGAGGAACTGGAGGAACTGGAGGAAAGAAACGGGTGAACAGGTCACGGCGGGACGAGATCGGGAAACGTCGTGGTTCATGCTGTGTCCGGTCGAGCTTCAGGCGCCTGTAGCCTGTCCGGAGGTCACGACTCGGGAGCCTTGGTCTGTGCCAGCAGCTCGATCACCTCTTCGTCGGTGGTCTGGTCGAATTCCTCGTAATGACTGCCGACGGCGCTGAAATCGATCGGTGCCGAGAGGCAGACGATCTCATCGGCCCAGTCGCGAAGCTGGTCCAGTGCCTCTCTCGAGGCAACCGGCACTGCCAGTGTGACATGCCTGGCGCCCTGCTTCTGCATCGCCTCCAGCGCGGCCCGGGCGGTGCCTCCCGTGGCGATGCCATCGTCGACGACGATCACCGCGCGTCCGGCGACATCGACGGCGGGGCGGTCGCCCAGGTAGCGGGTCCGGCGGCTTTCGATCGTCTTCAACTGACGCGCTTTCTCGTCCGCGAGATAGGCATCCGATGCACCGGCCATCTCGACCAGTTCGGCATTGAGATACAGCTGGGGAGGATCGCCATCCACGACCGCACCGATACCGAATTCCGGACGGCCCGGTGCCCCGATCTTGCGTACCATGATCAGGCTCAATGGCAGATCCAGCGTTCGGGCGATTTCGAAGGCAACGGGGACACCGCCGCACGGTAGCGCCAGGACGAGATCCGCTCTTGGCGCATCGATCAACTGCTCGGCCAATTGACGCCCGGCATCGCGGCGATCGGCGAAGCGTGGGATGACGGTGAAAGAATGACGCATCGGCCGTCTCCTGAATCCATGAGGGCCTTGGCTTGGTGCGACCATAGCTAGGTGCGACCACGGGCCGCGCGGCACCTCGGTAAGCGAACCGCGAAGCTCGCTATCCGCAATGTTCGAGATTCAGGATTTGTGCTTGGGTTTGTCCTTGCGAGAGGCCGATGCCATCTTCTCGAGTTCCTTTTCATCCATCGAATCGTACATCGACTTCGATGCACCCTTGAGTTCGCTGGCCTTCTTCTCGCCACGTTTGGCAGCGAGTGCGGCACCAGCGGCCATTTGCTGGGATTCGGACTTGGCTGGCATGAGCTGTCTCCTTCGTGTCGGCACCTTTGGCTATTCGTTGGCGTTGAACCGCCTATTCGCTAGCGTAGAGCGTCGGATAACCCTTGCCCAAGTCTGTGGGCCACGAATGGTGGCGTTCCTTAATCGCCATTAATCGGCGTCTGGGCCTTCCCGCTCGAGCGCAACGCCAGGAAGCCGCAGAAATCGCCAGGCTGGGCTATACCTAATAGAGCAAACGATATTCACAAGACACACGACGAAACGGCAACGTCAACGAAATGACTCATTCAGGAGAACCACGCATGTCGCATATCCTCTGGCGTCGAATTGCCTTGAGCATCATGGCCGGTGTGTTGCTGGCCGGCGGGCTTAGCGCCTGCACCACGACGACTTCCGCCGACCGCGAAAGCCGAATATCGCAGCGGGAGCAACTGGATCAGGACGTACAGCAGACGCTGGATCGGCTCTATCGATCGGTGCCGGCTTCCCGGGCGTTGGCCGACCGGGCGGAAGGCGTGCTGGTCTTTCCGGGCGTGCTGGGTGCCAGCTTCATCGTTGGTGCCAGTCACGGTGATGGATTGCTGTTGGTAGATGGCGCCAAGACGGGCTACTACACCACGACCAGTGGTTCGATCGGCTTTCAGGCCGGCGCGCAGTCGCAGGCGGTCATCTACATGCTGATGACGGAAAAAGCGCTCAATCGGGTGCGTAGCGACAACGGCTGGTCCATTGGCGCCAGTGCCGGCGTCGCGGTTGCGGACATCGGCGCCAACGGCCAGATCACCAACGACACCGCCAATCAGGAAGTCGTCGCATTCGTGATGAACAATCAGGGTATTCAGGGTGGGGTGTCGTTGAGCGGCGCCAAGATTTCCAAGGCCAGCCCTTGAAGCGGTTCGTCCCTTGACGCCGGATTCCAGGATTCACCGGCCCGGACGCAAGAAACCCACCGCGAGGTGGGTTTCTCGTTGATGACCGAGCCGATCTCGAAGCGATCGCGTCAGGCGTTCTCGGGCAGCTCGGCGTTGTGATAGACGTTCTGTACGTCGTCGAGATCGTTCAGCATGTCGATGAACTTCTCGAACATGGCCACGTCGTCGCCTTCCAGCGGCGTGTGGGTCTGCGGCAGGAACTGGATCTCGTCGGCTTCGAACTCGATCTCACCGAAGGTATCGATCAACGCCTGCTTCGCCTTGGCGTATTCGGTATGCGGAGCGAATACCGTGATTCGGCCCTCTTCGCTTTCGATGTCGGTGACATCGACATCGGCTTCCATCAGCGCTTCGAGCACGGCTTCCTCGTCCTCGCCGGCGAAAGCGAAGATCGCGCAGTGATCGAACATGTGGCTGACCGAGCCCTGGGTGCCGATCTTGCTCTTGGTCTTGGTGAAGCAGCCGCGCACGTCGCCGAAGGTCCGATTCGGGTTGTCGGTCAGGCACTCGACGATCACCATGCAGTTGCCGGGACCGAAGCCCTCGTAGCGCGCCGGTGAAAAATCCTCGCCGCCGGCGCCCTTGGCCTTGTCGAGTGCCTTATCGATCACGTGCGAAGGCACCTGATCCTTCTTGGCCTTGTCGATCAGCCCTCGGAGCGTCAGGTTACCGGAAGGGTCGGTACCACCGGACTTGGCGCAGACATAGATTTCGCGGCCATACTTGCTGTAGACCTTGGTCTTGGCATCGGCCGTTTTGGCCATGGATTCCTTGCGGTTCTGGAAGGCCCTACCCATTGTCACTACCTATCAGGTTGTCAACGACGGGCGAGATTTTACGCAACATTGCGCTGATGTTGCAGGTTTATTTGGCCTTTCTTGCCCGGATCGCCTACCCCGGGGGACGAGACGGCGTCAATCACCGCGCGCTCTGGTATTCTGCCGCGCCTGAACATGACATGGTGAGACCCGAGACGTCCGCCGGTTGATTGTATCGATTCCTTCTTCTCGACCAGGAGCGCTTGCCGTGTCCGAGATCCACCATCCCGAAACCAGTCACGCCCAGGCCGAAACCAGCCACGCCAAGGCCGAACATCCCGAGGCGTTCTCTTCGCTGCCGCTGGTGCCGGCGCTTCTGGATAACCTGGAATCGCTGGGCTATCTGGCGATGACGCCGATCCAGGCTGCCAGTCTGCCGCCGATCCTGCGCGGCCGGGACGTGATCGGCCAGGGCAAGACCGGCTCCGGCAAGACCGCCGCCTTCGGACTGGGGCTGCTGTCGGCCCTCGATGTGTCACGCTTCCAGGTTCAGGCCCTGGTGCTTTGCCCCACCCGCGAGTTGGCGGACCAGGTCGCCGAAGAGCTGCGCCGGCTGGCGCGAATGCTGGCCAACGTCAAGATTCTCGCGCTGTGCGGTGGTGCGCCGCTGGGGCCGCAGTTGAACTCGCTGTCGCACGGGGCGCATGTCGTCGTCGGAACGCCGGGGCGTATCGAGGAGCATCTGCGCAAGGGCTCGCTGGATCTCTCGTCTCTCGCGGTGCTGGTACTGGACGAGGCGGACCGCATGCTCGACATGGGATTCCAGGCCGCGCTGGAGGCCATCGTCGCGGCCACGCCGACGACACGCCAGACGCTGTTGTTCAGCGCCACCTACGGGGACAGCGTACGGCCGGTCGCCGAGCGTATGCTGCGCGAACCGGTGAAGGTAGAAGTGGCCTCGACCCACAACGAGCAGAGCATTCGCCAGCACTTCCACCGGGTCGCCGACGAACCAGCTCGTCTTGCTGCGCTATGCCAGTTGCTGCTGCACTACCGGCCGGAATCCAGCGTGGTGTTCTGCAATACCAGGCGCGAGACGCAGGCCGTGGCGGACGAGCTGATGTCGGCGGGGTTCAGCGCGGAAGCCTTGCACGGTGATCTCGAGCAGCGCGACCGCGACCAGACCCTGATTCGTTTCGCCAACAAGAGCCTGTCGGTTCTCGTTGCCACCGACGTGGCCGCGCGCGGGCTGGATATCGATGCCCTGGATGCGGTCTTCAACTATCAGATCGCGCGTGAACTCGAGGTTCACGTGCACCGCATCGGGCGGACCGGACGCGCCGGGGCACGCGGCGTTGCCTGCACGCTGCTGACCGAGAAGGAAGCCTATCGGCTCGAACGCCTCGAGGAATTTCTAGGCGAGAGCCTGCCCGTCGAACCGCTGCCCGGTCGTGCCGGCGCCGGGCAGCAGCCCTTTCAGCCGCGTATGGCGACCCTGCAGATCGATGCCGGCAAGAAGCAGAAGATCCGCCCGGGGGACGTGCTGGGGGCCTTGACCAACGGCGACGATGCCATCGATGGCGATCAGGTCGGCAAGATCAAGGTGCTCGATCGCAGCGCCTACGTCGCGGTCGAGCGCGGGGTGGCCAGGCAGGCGCTGGCGACGTTGAGCGCGGGTAAATTGAAAGGGCGCAGCTGCCGGGTGCGCCGAATTGGACGCTGAGGCCAGCAGGAACCTGTGAGGATAGCGAAAGCATGAAAGTACCCAAGCGATTGCAGCCGTTGGTCGAGGATGGCCTGGTGGACGAGGTCGTCAGTCAACTGATGAGTGGCAAGGAGGCCCAGGTTTTCGTCGTTCGCTGCGGGGAGGAGCTGCGCTGCGCCAAGGTGTTCAAGGAGGCCAAACAGCGCAGCTTCAAGCAGGCGGTGGCCTACCAGGAAGGCCGCAAGGTACGTAACAGCCGTCGGGCGCGGGCGATGTCGAAGAAGACCCGCTATGGCCAGCGCGAGCAGGAGTCGGCGTGGCTGAATGCGGAAGTCGACGCGCTCTACCGCCTCGCCGAGGCGGGCGTGCGGGTGCCGACGCCCTACGGCTTCGTCGATGGCGTGCTGCTGATGGAGATGATCGTCGATGCCGATGGCGACGTCGCGCCGCGTCTCGATGACGTCGAACTGACGCCGGAGCTGGCGCTCGACTATCACCAGCGCCTGATCGGCGAGGTCGTCCGGATGCTCAGCGCCGGCCTGATTCACGGCGACCTGTCGGAGTTCAACATCCTGGTCGGCGCCGACGGGCCGGTGATCATCGATCTGCCCCAGGCGGTGGATGCGGCCGGCAACAACAACGCGCCCTGGATGCTGGTACGCGACGTCGACAACCTGCGCGGCTATTTCGGCCGTTTCGCCCCGGCGTTGCTGAAGACCGACTACGGCAAGGAGATCTGGGCGCTCTACGAGGCCGGCGAGCTCCATCCCGAAGTCCGTCTGACCGGACGCTTCACGCCGGATACTACGCTTGTCGATGTCAGCGACGTCATGCAGGTGATCGACGACGCGCGCGAGGAAGCGGCGGAGCGACAGGCGCGGGAACGAGACGACGACGAAGAGAGCTGGTGACGCGACCCGCGACCCGCGATCTGCAATGCCGAGCCGGCAACGGGCAACGGGCAACGGGCAACGGCGTCGCCGAAAGGGCTTGATCGCTGCCGGAGGAGAGCGTCTACACTCTCGTTACCATCAAGCGATCCATCGAGGTCGTTTCGTTCAAGGAGTGTTTCATGCAAGTCGTCAATCTCAAATCCCCCGGTGGCCTGGATCAGCTCAAGCTCCACGAGGTCGAAGGCCCCGGCGAGCCGGGCCTGGGGGAGATCCGGGTTCGCCTTCACGCCAGTTCGCTCAACTTCCATGACTATATCGTCGTCAGCGGCAAGTCCCCGACCGAAGAAGGGCGGATCCCCATGGCCGATGGCGCGGGCGTCGTCGAGGCCGTGGGCAAGGGTGTCACCGAGTTCGCGGCCGGTGATCGTGTCGTCTCCACCTTTTTCCCGCACTGGCTCGAAGGGCCGGCGCGCGTTGCCGACTTCAAGACGGTGCCGGGCGACGGCGTCGACGGCTACGCCCGCGAGCAGGTCATACGACCTGCCCAATGGTTCACCCACGCCCCCGAGGGCTACACCCATGCCGAAGCCGCCACGCTGACCACGGCAGGGCTCACGGCCTGGCGTGCGCTGGTCGTCGACGGCGGGCTCAAGGCGGGGGACACCGTGTTGACGCTGGGGACCGGCGGCGTCTCGATCTTTGCGCTGCAGCTTGCCAAGGCGATGGGCGCGACGGTCATCTCCACCTCGTCTTCCGAAGACAAGATCGCCCGGCTGAAGGCGCTGGGCGCCGACCATACGATCAACTACCGCGAAGAGCCGGAGTGGGGCAAGAAAGTGCAGGCACTGACCGACGGGCGCGGTGCCGATCACGTCATCGAAGTCGGCGGACCGGGCACGTTGCCGCAGTCCATCGACGCCGTTGCCATTGCCGGGCATATCTCGCTGATCGGCGTGTTGACCGGTCGCGGCGGGGATATTCCCACCTCCAAGCTGATGGCGAAGCAGGCGCGGCTGCAAGGCCTGATCGTCGGCAGCCGCCGCCACCAGATCGAGATGATCCGCGCGCTCGAGGTCATCGGCCTCAAGCCGGTCATCGACTGCTCGTTCTCGCTGGATCGGATTGCCGATGCCTTCCGTCATCAGGAGTCCGGCAAGCACTTTGGCAAGATCTGCCTGGAGTTTTAAGCGCTTAGAAGGAAGAGATACGAAGCGCTAGAACGAGAGCGCCGCCGGGATATCCCTGGCGGCGCTTTTTATCGTCTCGGCGGCGTCAGGTATTTGACTTGCGAGAGGCGGGACGCAGGTCGTAATCGAAGTATTGGTGCATCAGGTCTTCGAACGTGCCGTCGGCGTAGACGCTGTCCAGCGCCTGATTGAAGACTTCGGCCAGTTCCTTGTCGCGGGGGCGAACCGCAATCGCGTTGCCTTTGCCGAAGATCGACTCCGGACGGTCGATCCGCGGGCCGACCTGAACGAACTGGCTGTCGGCGTTGCCGATCTCCAGCGAGTCCAGCGCGACCGGATAGTTGAGAAACGCCAGGTCCAGGCGCTGCGACTCCAGGTCCAGCGCGACATCCGCCGCCGTGGCGTAGCGCTGGATATCCAGGGTGTCGGCGTACTGCTGCGTGATGTAGCTGTCCTGCGTGGTGCCTCGCTGCACGCCCACCGACCGTCCCTTCAGCGATGCCGTATCGTCGAGAGAGATATCACTGCCGCGTCGCGCCACCCAGACCTTGGGTGACATGGCGTAGGGTTCGGTGAACAGCACCTGGCGTTCACGCGCCGGCGTGATCCGCATCGATGACATGATGGCGTCGTACTTGCGCGAGAGCAGCCCGGGGATGATGCCATCCCACCCCTGAACTACCCACTCGCAGTCGAGCTTGGCCCGCTGGCAGAGGATGTCACCTAGCTCGATCTCGAAACCCTCGAGCTCGCCGTCGGCGTTGCGGTACTCGAACGGCGGGTAGGGCACGTCCACAGCGATACGCACGTGCTGTGGCGCGGCGGCATGCGCACCGCCAGCGAGACCCAGGCCGAGGGCCAGTACCGCGAAGGGACGGGCAAAGCGAGCGTTAAAACGTTGTGTCACGCGGAAAAATCCTTTGTCGATGGGCCTTTCGACGGCCCTTTTCTGCTTGTTGGCGATCTACCGACAACGGCACCCCGGGGTTGATGGCGCCGTCATCAACATGGTGACGCAGGCGATAGTGAATGACCAGCGACGGCAACGCCGACCGAACACGAAGGAATTCACCTTCCCAAGCCGCTGGCCAACCTGTAACTTGGCGTCATCGTCGTTTCGATGTCTTCGCACCACCGTGACACGCTCGAGTTGTCGAAACGGCTTATTCTGAATTCTGATCGGGAACCTTTCATGCAGACACCTGTGACCGCCTTGTCCGTCGCCGCTCGCCAGCCGTGGCGGTGGATGCTGCTGCTGGTAGTGATGCTGTCGCTCTCCGGCTGCGGCATCAACAATATTCCGACCCTGGACGAGCAGGTGAAATCGGCCTGGTCCCAGGTCGAGAACCAGTATCAGCGCCGTGCAGATCTGGTCCCCAATCTGGTGGAAACCGTCAAGGGCTTCGCCAGCCAGGAACGTGAGACGCTGACGGCCGTTGTCGAAGCGCGAGCGAAGGCGACCTCGATTCAGGTCGACGCCGATACGCTGAACGATCCTCAGAAGATGCAGCAGTTCCAGCAGGCCCAGGGGCAGCTGACCGGTGCGCTGAGCCGGCTGATGGCGGTCTCCGAGCGCTATCCGGAACTGAAGTCGAACCAGAACTTCCTGGCGCTGCAATCCCAACTGGAAGGGACCGAGAACCGGATCGCCGTGGCGCGACGGGATTTCATCCAGGCGGTCGAGGCCTACAACACCGAGATCCGCACCTTCCCCGGCAAGATCTGGCATAGCGTGCTCTACAGCGACATGCCGATTCGGGAGAACTTCGAAGCCACCACGGAGAATGCCGATCAGGCGCCCAAGGTGGAGTTCTGATGCGCTGGCCGGTTCGACAATCGTACAAGTGCGCTGCGTCGCTGATGCTTGGTCTGTGGCTACTGGCCTTCGCGCTGGTCGCCCAGGCGGCGCCGGATTTCCCCGAGCTCACCGGGCGGGTCGTCGACAATGCCGAACTGCTCGACCCCGCTACCCAATCCCAGCTGACCGATATGCTGGCGGCCCACGAAGAGGCGACCTCCGAGCAAGTGGTGGTGGTCACTCTGCCGAATCTGCAGGGTGAAGCCATCGAGGATTACGGCTACCAGCTCGGGCGGCATTGGGGTATCGGCCAGGAGGGCGAGGACAACGGCGCGCTGCTGATCGTGGCGGTGGACGAGCGCGCCGTGCGCATCGAGGTCGGCTACGGCCTCGAAGGCCGGCTGACCGACGCCCAGTCTTCGATGATCGTCAACCAGATCATCACGCCCGCATTCCGCGAGGGCGACTTTGCCGGCGGTATCACCCGCGGGGCCGAGGCGATGGTCAAGGTGCTGGGTGGCGATCCCATGGCGGAAGCGGCGCCGCAGCAACAGCCCGATCGTCAAGCGTCACGCCATATCGGTGGCGCGGGCTTCTGGTTCTTTGCCTTGTTCATGATCGTCATGTTGATCGTCCGTAGTGGCGGCGGCGGTGGTGGCCGTGGCGGCAAACGGCGCCGGCGCGGCGGGTTCCTCGGTGGCGTGCTGATGGGGGGTGCGCTGGGCGGTGGGTCCGGCGGCTTCGGTGGTGGTGGTTTCGGCGGTGGCGGCTTCGGTGGCGGCGGCGGCGGTTTCGGCGGCGGCGGTGCCTCCGGTGGCTGGTAGGGAAACGCTGAATAAATCGGCGAGCAGGATGAAGCGCAAGACGCACGGAGCGCAGAGAACGAGGCATAACATAGGGTTAGGCGAGTTTTCGAGCACCGCGCAACGCAGCGATTCGCCTGCGCAGCCATTTAGGCAGTGTTCCCGTAGACGACAGGATAACGACAGCATGTCTTTATTGAACGAAAGCGAACAGCGGCAGGTCGGCGACGCGATCACGCGGATCGAGCGCGACACCGATGCCGAAGTCGTCACTGTCCTGGCACGCCAGGCCGATGACTACACCTACATTCCCTTGTTGTGGGCCGGGCTGACGGCGCTCATCGTGCCGGGCGCGCTGAGCGTCATCGCCAACTGGCTGGGTTGGCTGGACGGCATCAGTGCCTGGTATCTGCTGCTGGTGCAGTGGCTGGTCTTCATCGTGCTGGCGGTGGTGTTTCGGTTGCCGTCGATACTCACGCGCCTGATCCCGCGCCATGTGCGCTTCTGGCGCGCTTCCAATCTGGCCAGGCGCCAGTTCCTGGAGCAGAATCTGCACCATACCGATGCCGGTACCGGCATGCTGATCTTCGTCTCGGAAGCCGAGCGCTACGTGGAGATCATCGTCGATCGCGGGATCTCGGCCCAGTTGAGCGACGACACCTGGCAGTCGATCGTCGAAGCGTTTACTGCCCGCGTCAAAGCCGGCGAGACGCTGCAGGGCTTTCTCGACTGCATCGAGAGCTGTGGCGACCTGCTGAAGACCCATGTGCCGGCGACCCACGAGCGTAACGAGCTGCCCAATCGGCTGGTCGTGCTCGACTAGGTTTCCCGCGTCGGCACGGCACCCGAATACGATAACGCCACCGTCAATGACGGTGGCGTTGTCGTTGATGCCGAGTCAGGCGTCGCGGTTCAGACGTTGCCGTTGGGCGTGCCGCCGCCACTGCGGCGTTGTCCACCCTGGGAACGCCGCCGCCGACGTGCAGGCGCGTCGCCATTGCGGTTGCCGCTGTCGCCCCGGTTGCCTTCGCCGCGATTGCCACTGGCACCGCTGCGCTGGCCCGAGGATGAGCCACGACCACCGCCGTTGCCGCGTCCGCCCGCGTTGTTGCCGCGTCCGCCACCGTTACCGCGACGCTGGCCACCGCGTGGCTGACGGCCCTCGTTGTCGTCGACCTTGGGGCCGCCGCCGGGTGTCGGTTCGAATCCTTCCACCGCCTCGCTGTTCAGACGCTGGCTGATCAGACGCTCGATGCCGGCCAGTTCCTTCTTCTCGTCCAGGCTCACCAGCGAGACGGCCTGGCCGCTGGCGCCGGCGCGGCCGGTACGGCCGATGCGGTGGACGTAGTCCTCCGCCACGTTGGGCAGCTCGAAATTGACCACCTGCGGCAGCTGGTCGATGTCCAGTCCGCGAGCCGCAATGTCGGTTGCGATCAGGGCGCGGACGTTGCCGCTCTTGAAATCGGCCAGCGCCTTGGTGCGCGCGTTCTGGCTCTTGTTGCCGTGAATCGCCGCCGCCTCGATACCCTGGCCTTCCAGATACTTGGTCAGGCGGTTGGCGCCGTGCTTGGTGCGGGTGAAGACCAGCACCTGCTGCCACTGATGCGTCTGGATCAGGTGCGACAGTAGCGCCGGCTTGCGGCTCTTGTCCACCGGGTGGACCCACTGCTTCACCGTCGCAGCCGCGGCGTTGCGCGGCGTGACCGACAGCTCGACCGGATCGTTGACCAGGCCCTTGGCCAGGTTGCGGATATCGTTGGAGAAGGTCGCCGAAAACAGCAGGTTCTGACGCTGCTTGGGCAGCACGGCCAGAATCTTGCGGATATCGTGGATGAAGCCCATGTCGAGCATGCGATCCGCTTCGTCCAGTACCAGCACTTCTAGCTTGTCGAAGCGAACCACTTTCTGCTGATGGAGATCGAGCAGGCGGCCCGGCGTGGCGACGAGAATGTCGACGCCCTGGCGCAGGGTGGCGATCTGCGGGTTGATCTTGACCCCGCCGAAGACCACGGCGCTCTTGAGCGGCAGGTGCTTGCCGTAGGTCGCTACGCTCTCGCCTACCTGAGCGGCGAGTTCACGGGTCGGGGTCAGGATCAGGGCACGTACCGGGATCTGTGAGCCGCCCTGGGGGCGCTCACCTTGAGACAGACGGTGAAGAATCGGCAGGGTGAAACCTGCCGTCTTGCCGGTGCCGGTCTGTGCGGCTGCCATGACGTCTCTTCCCTCGAGGACGGCGGGAATCGCCTGTGACTGAATCGGGGAAGGGGTGTCGTAGCCCTGTTCGGCAACGGCTTTCAGCAACGGGGCACTAAGGCCCAGTGAGGCAAAACTCATTCGGTATTCTCTAGGTCGCGGCGAATGGCGAAGCGAAGCGGCTACGCTCTACCGGGGAATGCCAGTGCTGGCTGATGCGCCTGGAGGCGGCAAATAGGAGGGTCGTCAACTCTTTCAGCTTCGCGTGACGACGGTCAGACAGGTAACGGCAATGGGAACGCAGCTTAACGCATGTGTGTCGCCGCCGCCATCCCGGAACCGCGACTATCGAGAATTGATCCGGCGACTCGCCTGACCCGGAAGGGGAAATGGCTCGGTACCAACGATAAGGGCTCCAGGCGAAGTAAGGACTGACTGGGGCGATGGCGGGATGTCACTGCGTCCGGCGCTGGCTATGCTGGGTCAACATACGTCGTTCGGCCACAACGCCCGGGTTTCGAGAGCGCCGGTGAAATCGACGCCCTGGACCTGACTTGGTCGCCAGCGTGTCATCGGGTAGCGTCAACCTTGTATCCGGCAGGAAGAGCCCGATAACGGATGAACGAAGGAGATAACGATGACCATTGCGACACGTCACTGGCTACTGGCCTGTGGTGTCAGCCTGATACTGCCGATCGGCGTGGCCCAGGCCGCCGATACCGCCGGCGATGGCGAGCCCCAGGGCTCGACGCTATGTACCAAAATCCCGATACCCTGTGACGCGGTGATCGCCCACCGCGGCGCCTCCTACCAGGCGCCGGAGTCGACCCGACCGGCCTACCTGCTGGCGCGGGATCTGGGCGTCGACTATCTGGAGCTGGACCTGCAGCGAACCCAGGATGGCGTGCTGGTGGCGGTTCACGACAACTCGCTGGGGCGCAACACCAACGTCGCCGAGGTATTCCCTGACCGAGCCGACGCGCCGGTATCGAGCTTCACCCTGGACGAGCTCAAACGGCTCGACGCCGGCAGCTGGTTCAATGCCGCCTATCCGGATCGTGCCCGCGACAGTTATTCGAGTCTCGAGATCCTGACTCTGGACGAAGTGATCGACATCGCCGAAGACGGTCGGAATCACCCCGGGCTCTATATCGAAACCAAGGTGCCCGAGCAGTTTCCCGGAATCGAGCAGGACTTGCGTGACAAGCTCGAGGCGCGGGGCTGGCTCGGCAAGGCAACGAAATCTCGACCCGCCGCCGAACAGGGCGCCGTCAGGGTTGGCGATACGCCGGGTCGCGTGGTGATGCAGACCTTCTCGAAGGCCAGCCTGCAGGCGCTGGAAGAGGCCATGCCGCAAGTGCCGCGTGTGCTGCTGCTGTGGCTGGGCGAGGGCGGCATCGAGGCTGCGCCGGGCAAGCCGCAGGGCGACGACGAGAGCACGGCCGACTATTATGCGCGCCAGCAGGTCGCGTCACCCGAGGCATATCGATCCTGGCTCGATTTCGCCAAGGATCATGGCGCCATCGGTGTCGGGCCCTCGGCGGTGCAATCCGAGCATGACGGCGCGTTCAGCAGCCAGTTCAGCTACATGGATCTGGCCGAGCCGTGGATGATCGGCATGGCCCATGACGATGGCATGCTGGTGCATCTCTATACGGTGGACGAGCCGGCGGACTTCGAGCGTTATCGGCAGCGCGGCGTCGACGGCTTCTTCACCAACCGGCCGGAGCAGCTGCTGGAGTTCTACGGGCAGCCGTCTCAGGATCAGGACGCCATTCTGAAGCGTTACGGCTACTGAGCGCCGTCGCGACGTCTCCGGCACCGCGCCGGTGCCGAACATTGATTGTCTACTCGAGGATTTGAATCATGGATGCTTCACGGCCCCAGTCCCAGCCCCGCCCGCAGGCCCAATCGAAAGTCCAGGTCGACAACGACCGGGTTCGGGTCACCGAATGGCGCTTCCCGCCGGGTGCCGAAACCGGCTGGCATGCGCATGAGCACGACTATGTCGTGGTACCCCAGAGCACCGGCAAGCTCGAGCTCGAGACGCTGGACGGCCACACGTTCTCGGTGCTGGAAGCGGGGGTTTCCTACTATCGGGACAAGGGCGCCGAACATAACGTGGTCAACGCCAACGATGCCGAGTTCGTGTTCGTCGAGATCGAGCTCAAGTAGCGCTCGCGGGCCGCAAGGCGATGGCGCCGCCACGATCCGTGGAGGATAATCTCGCTCCGGTTATCCTCCCTTCGTTACGGTATCGCCAGATGACTCAATCTCACGTCCACGGCCCGGACTGTCAGCATGATCACGACCACAGCCACGACGCCCCTGGCCACGTCCACGGTCCGCACTGCCAGCATCACCACCACGAACCGCAGGCCCCGGTGCGCAACGCCTTCAAGGACGTGGGGCGCAACGACCCTTGTCCCTGCGGCAGCGGCAGGAAATTCAAGAAGTGTCACGCCGGTTGAAGGCCGTCATGGCTTGCCGGCTTCCATCATCGCCTTGAGGTGTTCGAGAAACGCCTCGGTCGCCGCCGGTAGCGTACGGTTGGCCAGTGTCTGCAGCTCCACGTGGCGGGCATCCATCCCCCCATCGCGGATGGGCACCGCCACCAGCCGATCGTGTAGTAGCCGATGCCGAATCGAGATTTCGCCGGCCAGTGCAATGCCGCCACCCAGCATGGCGAAATTCACCAGCGCCTCGGTGTAGTTGCTGGTGAAGATCGATTCGAAGATCAGGTTCTGTTGACTGCAGCAGATATCGAACAGCTGGCGCAGCGTGGTTTCGGGCGGCGGCAGGGCGACCGGATGCGGCTGCAGCTGCGCCAGCGTTACCTGTCGTCGACCGGCCAGCGGATGGTCGTGGGCCATCAGTGCCTGAATGCGCGAACGCTGGCGTGACGCCACCTGGATGTCGCGCTCGGGCGCCAGACTGAAGGTCAAGCCGATATCCGCTTCTCCCTCGCGCACCTTGCGCGTCACTTCGGCCGGCGAACTCACGCTGAGCCGAAACTGGATGCCCTGATAACGGCGTCGAAACTCGATGATCGTCAGCGGGATGAAATCGACCGCGAACCCTTCCGAACAGGCCAGGCGCACCGTGCCGCGTTCGAGCCCCTGCAGGGCCTGAATTTCGCTGGCCACGCGTTCGGTTTCCAGTTGCATTCGCCTGGCATGTGCAGCCAGCAGCTCCCCGGCGGCACTCGGCACCATGCCTCTGGCGCGCCGTTCGAACAGCTGGGTACCGAGCTCGTGTTCGAGACGTGCGATCTGCCGGCTGATCGCCGAGGCGGCGACATTGAGCCGAACCGAGGCCTCGCTGATCGAACCGCTTTTGACCACCGTCAGGAAATAGCGCAGGGCGGTTTCCTGCAGCGCGCGGCTATTCATCTCCACGAATACCGGACATGAAATGCTCCCCATTGTTTTTATTAAAGTTTGCCGAAATGGCAATGGTTGATTCTAAACATTGTACTTGTGGCATGGATAGGCGTTCGATAGCGTCGAGTGAAAAGGCGTCGACCCGAAGGCGGTTCAACAACACAACGACAGGGCCGCTGGGGAAGACGCTGCCGGTGATACGCCGGGCTCTCGTCCGATAACAGACTCTCGTCCAACAACACAAGAACGAGGTTGATATGCGCTCTAACCTGACGCTTCGCCATATCGTGGCCGGCACGGCGCTGTGCTGCCTGTCGCTGCCTGCGCTGGCCAACAAGGCCAACGATACGCTGGTCTACGCTTCCGACAGCGAACCCGAGAACATCAGCCCCTATCACAACAACCTGCGGGAAGGGGTGATCATCTCGCACCTGGCGTGGGATACGCTGGTCTACCGCAACCCCGAGACCAACGACTACGAGCCGATGCTCGCTACCGATTGGCAGTGGGTCGATGACACCACGCTGGAGATGACGCTGCGCCAGGGCGTCTCGTTCCAGAACGGCGAGCCGTTCAATGCCGACGACGTCGTCTTCACCTTCAACTACGTGGTGTCGCCGGACTCGAAGGTGGTCACGCGCCAGAACGTCGACTGGATCGAGAGCGTGGAGAAGATCGACGATACCCATGTTCGCTTCCATCTCAACGGGCCTTTCCCGGCGGCGCTGGAGTATCTCTCCGGGCCGCTTCCGGTTTTCCCGGACCAGTACTTCCAGGAAGTCGGTCTCGAAGGTTTCAGCAAGAAGCCGATCGGTACCGGCCCCTATCGGATTACCGAAGTGACGCCGGGCGAGGGCGTCAAGCTGACCCGCAACGACGACTACTTTGCCGACAGCCCGATCGGCAAGCCGCATATCGGCAAGCTCGAGTTCAAGGTGATTCCCGATCAGGACTCTCGCGTGGCGCAGTTGATGACCGGACAGGTCGACTGGATCTGGCGTGTGCCGGCGGATCAGGCCGAGCAGATGCAGAGCATGCCCAACCTGACCGTGGACAGCGGCGAGACCATGCGTGTCGCATATATCTCCTTCGATGCCGCCAGGCGCGAGAATTCGCCCTTGAGCCATCTCGAGGTACGTCAGGCGATCAACCATGCGATCAACCGACAGGGCATGGCGGACAATCTGGTGCGGGGCGGCAGTCGCCCGCTCTATGCACCCTGTTTTCCCGCCCAGTTCGGCTGCGAGACCCAGGATGTGGTCGAGTATGCCTATGACCCCGACAAGGCGCGCCAGCTGCTGGCGGATGCCGGCTACGGCGACGGCTTCGAGCTGGACCTCTACGCCTATCGCGAACGGGACTACGCCGAGGCGATGATCGGCGATCTGCGCGACATCGGCATCGATGTCAATCTGCGCTTCATGACCTCGCCGGCGCTGCTCGAACAGCAGCGTGGCGGCAACACCGACATGTCGTTCAAGACCTGGGGATCCTACTCGGTCAACGACGTCTCCGCGTTCACCAGCGTCTATTTCGGCGGCGGCGCCGACGACCACTGGCAGGACGAACAGGTCCAGCAGTGGCTTCACACCGCCGACACTTCCGTCGATCCCGAGATGCGCAAGGAAAACTACCGCAAGGCGCTCCAGCGGATCTCGGAGCAGGCCTACTGGGCACCGCTGTTCTCCTACTCCACCTACTATGCCTACACCTCGGATCTGAACTTCACGCCCTATCCGGATGAGCTGCCCCGTTTTGCCGAGGCCAGCTGGAAGTAACGCTTTCCGATATCCGCAACCCGTCCGCGCGGCCTCGACTCGACGAGGAGGAGGCCGCGTGGCGTGAGGAGGTTCCATGGGCACTTTCATCGTCCGCCGGATTCTGGTCGCGATGAGCGTGGCGCTGACCATCTCGATCGTCAGCTTCATGCTGCTGCACCTTTCCGGCGATCTGGCGACCTCGATCGCCGGGCCAGAGGCCACCGCCGAACAGGTGGAGCAGATCCGGGTGGATTACGGCCTCGATCGGCCGATCGTCAGCCAGTACCTGGATTGGTTGGGTGATGCGCTGACCTTCGACTTTGGCCGCTCCTATTACTACCAGAGCACGGTGGTCGACCTGATCGTGGATCGCATGCCGGTCACGCTGACGCTGGGCGGTCTCGCGCTGGCGCTGGCGGTAGGCATCTCGATTCCGCTGGGCGTGCTGGCGGCGCTCAAGCGCGATACCTGGATCGATCGGCTGGCACTGCTGTTCGCGGTGGTCGGGCAGGCGATGCCGAGCTTCTGGTTCGGCCTGACACTGATCGTGGTCTTCGCGGTGACGCTGCAATGGCTGCCGGCGGCGGGCAGCGACGGCTGGCAGCATTTCGTGCTTCCGGCGATAGCGCTGGGCTACTACGCCACACCCGCGATGATGCGGCTGACGCGTACCGGCATGCTCGAGGTACTCGAGTCCGACTATATCCGCACGGCACGCGCCAAGGGGCTGCGCACCGGGTCGGTGATCTTCAAGCACGCGCTGCGCAACGCGATCATCCCGGTGGTCGCGCTGGCTGCCGTCGAGCTCGGCTTCATGCTCGGCGGTTCGGTGGTCATCGAATCGGTCTTCTCGCTCAACGGCCTGGGGCAGCTGGCCTGGGACGCCATCTCGCGCAACGACTATCCCGTGGTGCAGGCCGTGGTGCTGATCATCGCGCTGTTCTACATCGTGCTGACATTGCTGGCGGACGTCGCCAACGCCGCGCTCGATCCCCGCATTCGCACCCGCTGAGGAGAACGACATGACGACTTCGAGCGTTTCGCCAACCGCTTCTTCAGCCTCGACGCCTGGCACTGGCCTCGGCGAAATTTCGCTGCAGCCACCGGCCTGGTCGCGAGTGACGCGGCGACTGTTCGGCCATCGTGGCCTGGCGATCGGCCTGATCGTGGTCGGGCTGGCGATCCTGATCGCCATCTTCGCGCCGCTGCTGGCGCCGCATGATCCGTATCACCAGGACATCGCCAATCGCATGGTTCCGCCGGTCTGGCATGACGAGGGTTCCTGGGAGCATGTACTGGGCACCGACAAACTGGGCCGCGACACCTTGAGCCGGCTGCTCTTCGGCACCCGCATTTCGCTGACCATCGGGCTGGTGGTCGCGCTGATCTCTGGCGTCATCGGCACCACGCTGGGCGTGCTGGCCGGCTATTTCGGTGGCCGCGTGGATGCGGTCATCAGTTACGTCATTACCACGCGACTGGCAATGCCGGTGGTGCTGGTGGCGCTGGCGCTGGCCTCGCTAACCGGCGGCTCGCTGACCACTGTGATCGTGCTGCTGGGGCTGTTGCTGTGGGATCGCTTTGCGGTCGTCTCGCGCTCGGTCACTCAACAGATGCGCGATGCCGAATATGTCTACGCGGCACGTACGCTGGGCTGTTCGCTGCCCTATATCCTGCTGCGCGAAGTGCTGCCCAACATCGCCGGCTCCCTGATCGTGGTGATGACCCTAGAAATGGCTCACGCGATCCTGCTCGAGGCGACGCTGTCGTTTCTCGGCATGGGCGTCCAGCCGCCGCTGCCGTCCTGGGGGCTTATGGTCGCCGAGGGCAAGGCCTACATGTTCTTCCAACCTTGGGTCATCGCGATTCCCGGTATTGCGCTGTTCGTGCTGGTATTGGCGATCAATTTGCTCGGCGATGGGCTGCGGGATCTCAATGCACCGGGAGGGCGCAACTGATGCCATTACTCGAAGTGAACAACCTGCGCGTCGACCTGCCGGTGGAGGCGGGTACGCTGCACGCCGTGCGCGGGATCGATTTTCATGTCGAGCGTGGCGAGATGCTCTGTCTGGTGGGGGAGTCCGGCTGCGGCAAGTCGATGACTTCGCTGGCCCTGATGGGGTTGCTGCCTTGCAAGGCCAGGCTCAAGGCCGATCGCCTCCAGTTCGACGGCATCGACCTGACCACGCTTTCCGAGCGTCGCCGCAGTGATCTGCGCGGGGCGCGAATGTCGATGATCTTCCAGGAGCCGATGACCGCGCTCAACCCTGCCTACACCCTGGGCAACCAGCTCTGCGAAGGGCTGATTCGTCATCGCGGCGTCAGCCGGCAGGAGGCGCGCGAGCGGGCGATCTATCTGCTGGAGCGCGTCGGCATCAGTGCTGCGAAAGACCGTTTGAACCAGTATCCGCATCAGCTCTCCGGCGGGCTGCGCCAGCGCGTGATGATCGCCATGGCGCTGATGTGCGAGCCGGATCTGATCATCGCCGACGAGCCGACCACCGCGCTCGACGTGACGATCCAGGCACAGATCCTGCGTCTGCTGCGGGAGCTGCAGCAGGAGTTCGGCACTGCGGTGATCTTCATCACTCATGACCTTGGGGTCGTGGCGCGCATCGCCGATCGGGTGGCGGTGATGTACGCCGGCGAGGTGATCGAATCGGCACCCACGCCGGCACTCTATGCCAATCCGGCTCATCCCTACACCCGCGGGCTGTTGAGCTGCATTCCCGCGCCGGGCAAGACGCCGCCCGGCAGTCGGCTGCAGGCGATCCCGGGCGTCGTGCCCAGCCTGGTGGGGCATGTCGAGGGATGCGCCTTTCGCAATCGCTGCCCGCAGGCGCAGCCGACCTGTGAGCGGACCCCGCCGTTGATGTCCCTGTCCGGCGATCATCGCGCCCGCTGTCACTATGCCGACCGGCCGGTACCGGCACCGCGTCCACCGGAGACCATTTCATGAACGCACAACCCATCACCGAGGTAGCCGAATCCCGCCCGTTGCCGTCGGACTCCGCTTCGGTATCCCGTGCCGTCACCCCGGCGCTGGAGCTTTGCGGGCTCTCGAAAACCTTCACCCTGGGCGGGGGCCTGTTCAAGCGCGGACGCACGCTCGGTGCGGTCAGCAATGTTTCGCTGCGGATTCCGCGCGGCCAGGTCATGGGGCTCGTTGGCGAGTCGGGCTGCGGCAAGAGCACGCTGGCCAAGATGCTGCTGGGGCTGACGACGCCGAGCGACGGCGACGTGCTGGTCGATGGCAGGCCGGTACGGGGCGCCGATCAGAAGGCGTTGGCCCGCCACATTCAGCCGATCTTCCAGGATCCATACTCTTCGCTCAATCCGCGTAAGCGAATCGCCCAGATCGTCGGCTTGCCGCTGCGGGTGCATGGCATTGGCACGCCTCGCGAGCAGGCGGCGCGTGTCGCCGAAACCCTGGATGTGGTGGGTCTGCCCCGGCGCGCCGCCGAGCAGTTTCCCGGCCAGCTTTCCGGCGGGCAGCGTCAGCGCGTGGCGATCGCCCGCGCGCTGGTCATGCGTCCGGACATCGTGATCTGCGACGAGCCGACCTCGGCGCTGGACGCCTCGGTCCAGGCGCAGATCCTCAATCTGCTGCTCGATCTCAAGGCCGAGTTCGGGCTGACCTACCTGTTCATCAGCCATGATCTGGCCGTGGTCGAGCATCTGGTCGACCGGGTCGCGGTGATGTATCTGGGCCGCATCGTCGAGGAGGGCACGCGGGAGCAGATCTTCGGCTCGCCACGTCACCCTTATACCCGGGCGCTGCTGGATTCCGCACTGACCCCGGAGCCGGGGCTGGGCGTGCCGTATATCGGGCTGGGCGACGCCACGCCGGACCCTAGCGATCCGCCCGCCGGCTGTGCCTTCCATCCGCGCTGCCCCAAGGCGCAGGCGACCTGCCGGCAGCAACGGCCGCGGCTGGAAGATATTCGGGGCGATAACGCCCGGGTGGCCTGCCATCTGGCTTGAACCGCCCCCCACGGCGATCGCCAGTTCAACGAGTGTTCCTAGTCAACGAGGAGAGATTCATGGCGCGATCACAAGCGCTGCAACACGCCTGGCAAGCCTTCGACAGCGGCGACTTCCTGCGCCAGCTCGAGGCCCGCGTCGCGGTACGCAGCGAAAGCCAGGAGGCCGGGCGCGACGACGAACTGCGGCGCTATCTGACCGATTTCGTGATTCCCGATATCGAGAAGCTGGGCTTCACCTGGGAGATCGTCGACAACCCGGTCGACGGATTCGGGCCGTTCCTGCTGGCCGAGCGTATCGAGGCCGAGGCGGCGCTGACGCTGCTGACCTACGGCCACGGCGATGTGGTGCGGGGTTACGACGGGCAGTGGCGCGAGGGGCTTTCGCCGTGGCGGATCGTGGTCGAAGGCGAGCGCTGGTACGGCCGCGGCACCGCCGACAACAAGGGCCAGCACACGCTCAATCTCGCCGCGCTGGAAAGCGTCATAGCCGCGCGCGGCGGCACGCTGGGTTACAACGTCAAGTTGATCCTGGAGATGGGGGAGGAGACCGGCTCGCCAGGCTTGAAGGCCGTCTGCGAAGCGCATCGCGATCGTCTGTCGGCGGATCTGTTCATCGCTTCCGACGGCCCGCGCCTGTCGGCGGGCTCTCCGACGCTCTTCCTCGGCTCCCGCGGCTCGTTCAATTTCGACCTGCGCCTGCGTGCCCGCGACGGTGCCCACCACTCCGGCAACTGGGGCGGGGTGCTCTCCAATCCGGCGACGCGGCTCGCCAACGCCTGGTCTACGCTGGTCGATGCCCACGGCAGGATCCTGATCGACGGTCTGCGACCGCCAGCCATTCCTGCTGCCGTGAAGGAGGCCGTTGCTTCCCTGGAAGTCGGCGCGACGCCGGGCGACCCCCCGATCGACCCGAACTGGGGCGAGCCGGGCCTGTTGCCGTCGGAACGGCTGTTTGCCTGGAACACCCTGGAGCTGCTGGCGATCAAGGCCGGCAACCCGGAGGCGCCGGTCAACGCCATTCCCGGCGAGGCCTACGCACACTGCCAGCTGCGCTTCGTCGTCGGCAGCGACCGTGAATGCTTCCTCGATCACCTGCGCCAGCATCTCGACGCTCACGGCTTCGAGGATGTGGAGGTAAGCAGCGCGCGCATGTCGCAGATGAACGCGACGCGGCTCGATCCGACGGACCCTTGGGTGACCTGGGCACTGGCATCGATGCGGGAATCCAGCGGCAAGACACCGACGCTGCTGCCCAACCTGGGCGGTTCGCTCCCCAACGATATCTTTGCCGAGACGCTCGGCCTGCCGACGCTGTGGGTGCCGCACTCCTATCCTGCCTGTTCCCAGCACGCCCCTGACGAACACGCGCTGGCGAGCATCGTGCGGGAAGGTCTGGGTATCATGGCCGGGTTATGGTGGGACCTGGCCGAACAGGGCCGAGACATAGTGAAGGAGCGCGAACGATGGCATCGCTGAATGACGCGGAGACGATGATGACCACGGCCTGCGACTGGCTCGCCAGCCAGCAGGCGGAGATGATCGAGTGCCTGAAGACACTGGTCGATATCGACTCCAACAGCTATGACAAGGCCGGCACCGATGCGGTGGCGGACGTCATCGTCGAGTGGCTGGAGGCCGACGGTATCGACGTCACGCGTACGCCGCGGCCGGAATCCGGCGATATTCTCGAGGCGCGGCTGGAAGGCGATGGCAGCGACGCCAGCGTCGGCCACGTGCTGATGATGGGGCATCGGGATACGGTATTCCCCACCGGCACGGTGGCCGAACGCGGCTTCACACGTGAGGGCGATATCGGCTATGGCCCCGGTGTTGCCGACATGAAGGCCGGCCTGGTGCTGAATATCTTCGTGTTGCGAGCGCTCAAGCGGCTGGCACCGCTGCCGTTCCCGGTGCGGGCGCTGTTCACTGCGGACGAGGAGATCGGCTCCCGCGACGGCACGGCGTTCATTCGCGAAGCGGCCAGCGGGGCGCGGGCCGTGCTCAATGCCGAACCCGGCAGGATCAGCGGCAACGTGGTGACCGGGCGCAAGGGCGGCGCCGCCTTCCAGATCGAGGTGACCGGTGTGGCTGCGCACTCCGGCGTCAGCCACGCCGACGGTGCCAGTGCCATCGAGACGCTGGCGCGCAAGATCATCAAGCTGCACGCGCTGACCGACTACGACAGCGGTGTGACCACCAATGTCGGTCTGATCGAGGGCGGCGTCTCGCGCAATACCGTGGCTCCCTTGGCGACGGCGCAGCTGGATACGCGCTTCGTCACCAACCAGCAGCGTGTCGAGTTGCTGGCGGCGATCGAAGCGATCATCGCCGAGGAAGAAGTCCCCGGAACGCAGGCGACGATCCGCCAGACCTCCGGCTTCCTGCCGATGGAGCCGGCCATGAGCGAGGCGCTGTTCGCGCGTTATCGGGCGCAGGCCGAGAAGCTCGGCTTCAGCGTCGAGGGCGAGTTCACCGGCGGCTGTTCAGACGCCGGCACCACGGCGAGCCTGGGCATTCCCACGCTCTGCGGCACCGGTCCGGTCGGCGCCAAGATGCACACCGACGACGAATATTGTCGGCTCGAAACGTTCGTGCCGCGGGCCCAGGCGGTGGCGGCGACGATTCTGGAGCTCGCCGCCGACGCGTCACGCTGAGACGCGCCGGGCAGCATACGGAAGCCGGCGGATGATGGATCAGCGGCGATCGGCGAAGCGGTCGGTCGCCCGTATCAGGGCGGCCAGGGTTTCGGGTTCGCTGAACGCGTGGCCGGCCGCCTCGATGGTCTCGAGCGTGGCATCGGGCCACGCCTTCGACAGATCCCAGGCGTTCTGAAGCGGGCAGACCATGTCGTAGCGGCCGTGAATGATGACGCCGGGAATGCCGGCGAGGCGGTCGGCCTGGCGTAGCAGCTGGTCATCGAATTCGAAGAACCCCTTGTTGATGAAGTAGTGATTCTCGATCCGTGCGAAGGCCAGGGCGAAATGATCGGCGGCATGCGAGGCGGTGGCATCGACGGGGATCAGCTTCGAAGTCTCGCCTTCCCAGACGCTCCAGCGCCGGGCGGCTTCGAGCTGGCGCTCGATATCATCGCCTTTGAGCAGTTCGTGGAAGGCGGGAATGATATCGTCGCGCTGTTCCTCGGGAAGAATCGACACCAGCCGCTCCCACTTTTCGGGGAACATGTTGCGCGCGCCGTGCTTGTAGAACCAGTCGAGTTCCTGCTGGCGCATGGTGAAGATGCCGCGCAGCACGAGTTCGCTGACGCGCTCGGGATGCCGCTCGGCGTAAGCGAGAGCCAGCGTCGAGCCCCAGGACCCGCCGAAGACCTGCCACCGTTCGGCACCGATCATCTCGCGCAGGCGTTCCATATCCTCGATCAGATGCCAGGTGGTGTTGTTATCGAGGCTCGCGTGCGGCGTCGAGCGGCCGCAGCCACGCTGATCGAACAGCAGGATGTCGTAGCGCGCCGGGTCGAACAGTTGGCGATGGATCGGTTTGCAGCCGCCGCCGGGGCCGCCGTGGAGAAAGACCACCGGCTTGCCGTCCGGGTTGCCGCAGCGCTCCCAGTAGACCTGATGGCCGTCGCCGGTATCCAGATGACCGTAGGCGTGAGGTTCGATAGGCGGATAGAGCGGATTGGGTTCAGACATGGTTGACCTTGTTGGAAATGGGGCGCCGTCATCGCGCTGACAAAAGCGTCGCGCTGATAAAAACGTCGCACTGACGAGAAACCAGCATAAAGGCCGCGTAGGGCAGGAACCAGGCATGGCGCCGACTCGATGCGAGGCCGGTGATGTCGTCATGCGGCTCTGCTACCATCGTCGCCATTCAATTGGCTTCGGCGCGCCGGGATCGGTGCCGAGCTATCGTTTCGTTGCCGAGGGGGCGATCGCCAGCGCGGTCGAATCAGAGAGTCCATGAAATCACGTTCCGGCGATACCGGTTTTCGCCATCTGTTTCACTCCACGGGCTACTCGTTGAAGGGGCTGGTTGCCGCCTTTCGCAACGAGGCTGCCTTTCGCCAGGAGGTAGCGCTCTGCGTCATTCTGGTGCCGTTGGCTTGGTGGATCGGCGAGAACCCCGTCGAATGGCTGGTACTGGTCGGCAGCTGCGTCTTTGTGTTGATCGTCGAGCTGCTCAACAGTGCGGTGGAGACGGTCGTCGATCGCATCGGCCCGGAGCATCACGAGCTTTCCGGGCGCGCCAAGGATATCGGTTCTGCGGCGGTGATGCTGGCCCTGGGCATGGCGGCGGTGACCTGGGGGTTGTTGGCGTGGGACAAGTTCGTCGGCTGAATTCCCAGGCCCACCGCCCGCCCCGCGAGTTCGATACCAATCGACGCCTTCCGGTTCAGCTCAAACCGGTGCTTCAAGATCCCTTGGGGTATCGACGTCCCGCCAGATGCCGGCATCGTCGACATCGATGATATGAACGGCTTGGCGATTTGCCTGCACGACGCCTCTGGCGCCTTCCCCTTCCTTCAGTTCGGCCAGCGCCGGCCACAGATCACGCCCGAACAGCACCGGATGGCCACGTTTTCCTTGGTGGCGCGGCATGACGATGCGTGCCGGGCCGGCGTGCCGGTTGAGTCGTGAACAGGTGGCGGCGTTCAACCACGGCATGTCGGCCAGAATCACGGCGGCGGCGACAGCGTTGTCCTGCTGTGAGATCAACTCTCGAAATGCGTCGCCGAGGCTGCCTCCCAGCCCGTTGCCCGCATGCGGGGCCGCCATGCGGAGGAGATCGTTGTAGGCCACCAGGGCTTCGCCCAAGTCATCCTCCGGGCGGATGACCAGCCAGCATCGCGGATAGACCTGCGAGGCGGTTGCCAGCGTCGTCTCCAGCAGGGTTCGCCCGTCGTCCAGCCTGGCCCGGCGCTTGTCGCTGCCGAACCGGCGGGAGACGCCGGCGGCCATGATCAGCGCGACGATTTCGGGCGACCGCTCCTTGCACCACAATTCACAGCTCATGGCGTGGCTTGCCGCGACGCACGCGCAGGATGTCGGCGACCACGGCGAGGGCGATCTCGGCGGGGGTCTTGCTGTCGAGATTGAGCCCGATCGGCATGTGGATTCGCGCGACGGCTTCGTCATCCAGGCCACCGGAGCGCTTCAGGCGCTCGGCACGCTTCTCGGAGGTGCGCTTCGATCCCATCACGCCGATGTAGAACGCCGGTGTGCGCACGGCTTCGATCATCGCCAGGTCATCGATGCGGGGATCGTGGGTCAGGGCGACGATGGCGGTGGCGGCGTGAGTGGCGCCGGAGCCGATGAACAGCGACGGCAGCACCGCCTGTACCTCGACGCCTTCGATCCGGAAATCGCGTCTGGCTTCCTCTCTGGGATCGCAGACGATCACTTCGAATCCCAGCGCGCGGGCGAATTCGGCGCAGAAGTGCGATACCGGCGAGATGCCAGCGATGATCAGGCGAAGTGCCGGGCCGACGCGAAGCTGGACGATCTGGCCGTCGCGTTCGACCCGCGGGCCGTTTTCTCCCGCTTCGACGAAGCGTTTGCGGCCGCTTTCCAGATCGATCCGGCGCACCAGCGAACGTTGGCCCAGCAGCGTGGCGTGCAGCACTTCAAGATGCGTCAGGGTGGCGGCATCCGGCGCCAGGCGCTCCACCAGCACGTCCAGAATGCCGCCGCAGGGTAGCGAAACCTGGGGAGATTCATCGGCTCCTTCACCGTAGCGAACCACCGACAGCGCATCGCCGAAATGCCCTTCGGCGATCTTGCCGAGGAAGTCTTCCTCGATGCAGCCGCCGGAGAGCGAACCGACATGGGCGCCGTCGGCCTTGGCGACCAGCATCGAGCCGGGCTCGCGCGGCGAGGAGCCGAACGTCGCCAGCACGCTGCAGAGCCAGATCGTCTCGCCGGCATTGGCCCATTCGAGGGCGGTATCGAGAACCTGTAGATCGAGATGTTGCATGTTGCATCCGTTGTTATGCGGGAATGCCGCGTCGTCCATAACGGGCGGGGGGCGTCGTGGTCTCTAGGGTCTGTTGACGTTTCATGCACGGCCGCGCCGGAGCCAGTTTTTGTGCGGGGCAAGGCGTGAGGAGCGTAGTTTGGTCGTTCCAAATGAACGACGAATAACGCAGCACCGTGCAAAAACTGGCCCGGCCCTTCGGGTTGCGCGGCAAATGGCGCCATGCGGCGTTGCGGGATTGGAAAAGGAAACCACCCTTCTCTGCATCCCGCGCCTGGCCTGGCGCCATTTGGCTCAGCAACGCGGTTCGCGCTGAAACGTCAACAGACCCTAGGATAAGCGATCGTCGACCGGGCATGACAGCCGATGATGTCAGTGCCGGGCCAGCTGCTTGCAGAAGTCCTCGAAGCGCCCGCTGTAGTAGTGCTCGCGCGGCCAGCCGGTGCGCGGAAGGTAGAAGAACATCTCTTCGAGACGTGACTTGATGGTGACGTGGTTCTTGGTGTCGATGACGAACACGTGCTTGCCCTTGGCGTCGTTGGGGCTTTCGGCCAGCTGGCGCAGGATGAAGCGCACCAGCGAGTCCTCCTGCGGCATGCTGTAGCCGACGATCACCAGCACGTCGGTTTCCCGCAGCAGGCGCACGGCCTTGGGAAACACCTGGTGGAAGTAGGGCTCGTCGTAGTCCTGAACCTGGGAGGGCAGGATCAGCAGAGGCGGCTCCTGACGAATCTCCGCATCGCTGCGGCGCCGGTACTCGAAGTCGAACCCCTGGGCCGTGGGCAGGATTTCGAACCCGCCGTTGATCTTGATCACGTTGCGGTCGACGGTTCGCGGCAGGTGCTCCCAGATCGAGCCGCCGCAGATGCGCTGCGGCGTGATGCCGCGATAGAGCCTTCCAAATACCGGTGCCTGCTGGCGATAGACATGCTCGAGAATGGTCTCGATGGTGAAGTCGTAGTTGGTGGTCAGGAAGTGGTAGAGCGGCCAGTTCTCGTCGAGGCCGGCCCGGCCGGCGCGATCTTCCAGCGAGGCGAAGAACTGCATGATCGCGCGTTGGCCTTCGCTGTCGTAGGGCGAGGTGAAGCGTAGTGTGTCCTCGTCGACGTTGTGGATATCGCAGGCGGCGCTGAAGCGGCGCATGACCAGCGTGCGCAGTTCATGGATGCTCAGCCGCAGGTTCTGATCGTCGAAGTAGCGATTGCGGATATCGGGATAGCGCACCTGCATGTCGAGGACGTAGCGCAGGTTCTTGAAGCGCTCGAAGTCCAGGTGGCGGTAGTCCTCCCAGCCGATGACGTGCATCACGTGCTGGAGGTTGGGGAAGTCACGGATGTCGTCGAGATCGATGGCGAACAGCTCGCCGTCCGTGGGCGAGCGCGGGTCCCACGCCTTGGAGAATCCCGCCCCGCACCAGAAGGTGACCACGGGTGGCTTGCGCAGGTCGAAGTCCTGATCCAGCAGCCCGGTCATCAGTGTTTCGAACGCCTCGACCGTGGCGGCATTGTTGATGTCGGTGGAGGACATCGAGTCAACTCGCCTGCATAGACGGGGCATCCACGTCATCGAGACCGATGTCGACTGCCGGTGCCGACTGGGTGATACGACCGACCGAGATGAAATCGACGCCGGTTTCGGCGATATCGCGAATCGTCTCCAGGCGCACGCCGCCGGAGGCTTCCAGCGGCACGCGGCCGTTTACCAGCTCGACCGCCCGGCGCATCGTCTCGACCGGCATGTTGTCGAGCATGATCACGTCCGCGCCGGCCGCCAGAGCTTCTTCCACCTGATCCAGCCGGTCGCACTCCACCTCGATGCGCGTCAGCACCGGCACCCGGGATCTGGCCCGTGCCACGGCTTCGGCAATGCCACCGCAGACCGCGATGTGGTTGTCTTTCAGCATCACGCCGCTGTCCAGGCCGAGACGGTGGTTGCGGCCGCCGCCGCAGGCCACGGCGTGTTTTTCCAGCGCGCGCAGGCCGGGGGTGGTCTTGCGGGTATCGACCAGTTGCGCCCCGGTCCCGGCAATCCGCTCGACGTACCGGGCGGTGAGCGTGGCGATGCCGGACAGATGCTGGATCAGGTTCAGCGCCGTACGCTCCACGGTCAGCAGGCTGCGGGCCGGGCCCTGCAGTCGCATCAGCACGGCACCCTCAGGCACCGTCTGGCCGTCTGCCGACAGGCGTTCGATATCGATACCGGCGTCGTAGAGCGAGAAGACGCGTGCCGCGACAGCGAGCCCGGCGATGGTCATCGGCTCTCTCGCGCGCATCTCGAACCGGCCTGTCATGGCTTCGTCGACCATCAGGGTGGCGGTCAGGTCCACATGGCCGATGTCCTCCTGCAGGAAGTCGCGCAGGCGCGCGTCGAGCGCCATGGGATCCATCTGCCAGACGATTGAGGTGTTTGATACGTTCGCGGCGTTAGAGACGGTCGAAACGGGCGAGGCGTTCGAAGAAAGATGCGTTGCGGTCATCGAAAATTCCATTGCGGTTTCATCGTCCCCGAGACTATCGCGTTATCATGGGCGCTGCAGCGCGCGCGTGCGCCGCCAAGAGCAAAACGTCCGGGAATTCGCAGAAACGTTCCGGGAAGTCGCTTTCAGGAAGTCGTTTTCCAGAAACATGTCATCTAAAAACATAGCAGGGGAATCGCCAATGAGCGCTCGGCGCTGGATATGGGGCGTCTGGATACTGGTCCTTTCATGTTACGTCGTGCCGTACGGCCTGCTCGGCCAGGTCCAGGCCTGGTACGGCAGCTTTCTGTTCTGGTGTGTCGTCGGGGTGCTGGTCATCGTCGCCAATGTCATGATCACGCGCTCCTTCCGGGATGAGGCGCCTGGAGCCACGGCGTCTCGGGCAGACGAGCTTTCCGCTGGCGGGGAGAAGCGACCATGACGACCGGACTGATCTGGAGTGCGGTCATCGTCTACCTGATCGTGGGCCTGGCCGTTGCCTTTCTCTCGCGCGGCAAAACGACCAACGGCGCCGGCGTCGACATGTCCGGCTACTTCCTCGGCAACCGGCAGATGAAGGGCTTCGTTTCCGCGCTGAGCTACAGCGCGACGACCTACAGCGCCTTCATGATGGTGGGGCTGGCGGGGCTGACCTACGCCGGCGGCGTCGGGGCGTTCGGCTTCGAGATCGTCTATTTCGCCGGCGTGTCTCTGGTGGCGATCTTTGGCCCCAAGTTCTGGGCAGTGGGCAAGCGCTTCGGTTACGTCACCCCCAGCGAAATGCTGGGTCACCGCTACGGTGACAAGAAGGTCGCGGTGGTCACCGCGCTGGCCAGTTGTCTGTTCCTGATTCCCTACGCCGCGGTACAGCTCGCCGGCGTGGGTTATCTGTTGGCCGGCATGAGCGGCGGCGCGATCTCTTTCACCACCGGGGTGGTCGTCTCCACCGTGCTGGCGATCCTGTTCTCCTATATTGCCGGGATTCGTTCGGTGATGTGGACGGACTCGCTGCAGGCGCTGTTCATGATCGTCGCCTCGACGCTGGTGGCGCTGCTGGTGGTGCACTCCCTCGGCGGTTTCTCGGGCCTGTTCGATACGCTGGCAGCCGAGCATCCCGACAGCCTGAGCGTACCGGGGCCGGGACTGTTCAGCTTCACCACCTTCCTGGGGCTGACCATCCCCTGGTTCTTCTTCAGCCTCTCCAATCCCCAGGTGAGCCAGCGGCTGTTCATGCCGTCGTCGCTCAAGTCGATGCGCCAGATGCTGATCGGTTTCCTGGTGTTCGGCTTCATCTACACTCTGGTCTCGGTCCTGTGGGGCTTCTCGGCGCTGGTTGCCTTTCCCGACCTGGCCAAGTCCGACCTGGCGACGCCGACGTTGCTGGCTTCCGAACACGTGCCGCCGGTGCTGGGGGTGATCGTGATGGTGGGCATTCTGGCGGCGGCGGTGTCGACCATCGATTCGATCATGCTGACGCTCTCCTCGATGCTGTCGCGGGATGTCTACGCCAATATGGCGACCGGCGCCAGCGAGGCGAAGCAGCTCAAGGTGGGCAAATGGGTACTGCCGATCGTTGCCATTCTCGCCTTCCTGTTCGCGGAGCTGCAGCTCAGCCTGATCGCGGTGCTCTCGGTCGCGGCTTCCACCGGCCTGGTCGTCATCGTGCCGGCGATCATCGGCGCCTTCTACTGGAAGCGCGGTACGGCGGCCGGCGCGCTGGCGAGCATCGTCATCGGTGGCCTGGTCGTCAT
Source organism: Salinicola sp. 4072 (assembly GCF_036663415.1). Taxonomy (NCBI): domain Bacteria; kingdom Pseudomonadati; phylum Pseudomonadota; class Gammaproteobacteria; order Oceanospirillales; family Halomonadaceae; genus Salinicola; species Salinicola sp. 4072. Next base: position 102,545 of record NZ_JAXOVV010000005.1, read on the forward strand.
TGCGCTTTACGTGAGTGGCGCCAAACCGCTGGGACTGCCGCCGGGGATCTGGGCGCTGCCGGTCGCGGTGCTGCTGTTCGTCGGAACGAGTCTGTTGACCCGGCCGAAACGTGAGCTGGCCGAAGCGTTCATGCGCACCGCCGGCACCGCTCCCGCGGTTCGGGCTGCCGATCCTGCGGCACGCCCCGCCGACGTTTCCTGATTTCTCGCCGGTTTCATTCGGCATCCAGCCCAGCGATCCGCTGGGCTTTTTCATGCTCCGCTTTTCGTGACAGCAGCATGACGACCCACATCGCCGCGACCAGCGGGATCAATGTCATGTTGAGCGTCTGCCAGCCGAGCCAGGCATTCAGCGGGCCGGCCAGCAGCGCCGAGAGAGTCGTCAGCGAGAAGACGGCGCAGTCGTTGATGGCCTGGACGCGGGGCGCCTCGCCGGGCTGGTAGGTGGTGGTCAGCCAGGCGCTGGCCGGCAGGAAGGTGAAGTTCCAGCCCAGGCCCAGCAGCAGCAGACCGGCGCCGAAGGCCCAGAGCTGGGGCGTCAGCCAGGCACACAGGGCGCTGCCGAGCAGGCACACGGCGCCCGCCGCGATCATGTTGGCGTGACCGAAACGCCGGGTCAGGCGTCCGGTGAAAAAGGAGGGCGCGAACATCGCCAGCATGTGCCATTGGATCACGCTGGCGACCTCGCCGAAGGCGTGGCCGGCCTGCGACATCGCCAGCGGGGTGGCGGTCATCGCCAGATTCATGACGGCATAGCCCAGCGCGGCACTGGCTATCGCCGCCAGCGATTGCGGTTGCCGCAGCAGCAAGTGCAGGGAACGGGCGGGACGGGGCGCGTCTCGATCGTTGGGGTCGGGCAGCACAAGGGCCTGTAGGATTATCAGGGCTGCGAGATAAAGGCCCGCCAGGCCGAAGAAACTGCCCAGGAAGGGAACCTCGAAGATATTTTGTAATCGCCGGGCCATCCACGGGCCGAGTAGGGCGGCGACGATACCGCCGGCCATTACCAGGCTGATGGCGCTGTCACGCTGGCGAATGTCGGCGGCGCCCACCGCGGCGAAGCGGTAGAGCATGCCGACGCCGATGCTCATACCGATGGCGAAGGTGCCGAGGTTGAATAGCCAGAAGTGTTCGTCGATCAACGCCAACAGGCAGCCAACGATGCCTGCCAGCCCGACCAGGTTGCCGATCAGAAAGGTGCGTTTGCGACCAAGGCGCGCGGTGAGCCAGCCGGCCGGCAGGGTTGCCGCGGTCAATCCCAACAGCTGTGCGGCCACCGGCAGCGTGCTCCAGTCGGCGGAGGGGGAGAGTGCCGCTCCGATCAATGGCGACGAGGCGATCAGCAGCACATTGCCGCTGACCAGTAGCGCCTGGCACAGTGCCAGCCCCCACACGGCAACCGGCAGGCGAGCCGATACTGGTGATGTCATGAGACCTCCGGTTGTCGATGACCGAAACGCGCACGGTAGACACTGGGTGCAAGGCCATAGTGGCGCTGGAACAGGCGTCTGAGTTGTTCGCTGCTGCCCAACCGGCAATGTTCGGCAATGCGCGACAGCGAGGCATCGCTCTCCGCCAGCGATCGACGCGCCGATTCGAGCCGCAGGCGGGTGAGGAACTCCCCCGGCGTCATCTGCAACTGCTGGCGGAAGAGGCGCTGGAAGTGGCGGGGTGTCACTGCCATTCGGGCGGCGAGGGTCTCGCTGTCCCATGCCTGCAATGGATTCGTCAGTACCTCGTCGATCAGCCGACGCAGGCGTCCCTGGCTGGCGAGCTGGCAACGCAGGCCTTCGCTGAACTGTGCCTGGTCGCCGGGGCGATGCAGAAACATCACCAGTTCGCGGGCGACGCGGCCGGCCAGCGCATCGCCATGGTCACGGGCCACCAGCGCGAGCGCCAGGTCGATGCCGGCCGTGACGCCTGCGCTGGTATGGATGCCGCCACTCTCCAGATAGAGCGCCTCGGCGCTGACTCGTATTCCGGGGAATTCAGCGGCGAGCCGCTGCGCCTGGCGCCAGTGAGTGGTGGCGCGTCTGCCTTCGAGCAGACCGGCCCGGGCCAGGGCAAAGGCGCCGGTGCAGACCGAGCCGACTCGGGGCGTCGAGCGCGCGCGTTCACCCAACGCCTGGACGATGGTGTCGCCCAGCGCATGGACGCCATGGCCGCCGGCAATCAGCAGGGTATCGCCCGGCGTGGTCTCGGCCAGGGCATGGGTGGCTATCAGGGACATGCCACTATTGGTGCGTATCGGGCCTGCGGTTGCGGCCAGCAGGCGCAGTCGATAAAGCGGTGCCGCAGCTTCGTCGTTGGCGCTGGCGAAAACCTGCCAGGGGCCACTGACATCCAGCAATTGGCAGTCGGTGTAGGCGAAAAGGTCGATGGTGTGCGTCATCTAGCGGCATCCGGAAAGCGTCGTCACAGTCTGAAGCCGCTGCGGGATGTCGGCAATGACATCGATCCCACCAAAAACGACACCTCATTCTTTAGTCGACTTTACAACTTTTGGATGTTTTCCGGTGCTTTCCATGGAGAGGATTTGCGGATTATTCTTAAAGTTTATTCTACTAACTAAGTTGGAGAACGCCATGTCACCTTCAATTTCTCGCCGTGTCGGTGGATTGCCATTGATGCTTATGGGTAGCTTGTTTCTGGCGGGTTCGGCTCAGGCCTATTCCGCGTTTTCACCGGATTCCCCCTACATGTTTGGTGACTGGGGTGGCGAGCGCACGGCGCTGGAAGAAGCCGGAGTCTCTTTCAACTTCGACTACGTGGGTGAAGCGGCGACCATTCTCGATGGCGGCTACCGCGACAGCCACGTGACGAAGTACGCGGATCAGTTCGCGGTCGGTGCCAATTTCGATCTCGACCGTCTCGTGGGGATTCCCGACGCCGAGTTCCAGGTCACGGTGACCAACCGTAACGGGCATAGCGTCAACGACCGCATGAGCGATCCCGATGCGACCGTCGGCGGTTCTTCGGTGCAGGAAGTGCAGGGGCGCGGGCCGGTGACGCGGCTGACGCAGTTCTGGTATCGCCAGCGCTTCTTCGACGATGCCCTGGCGGTCAAGCTGGGACGAATCCCGTTCGGCGACGACTTCGCCACCATCGACAGCAACTTCCAGAACCTGGCGTTCGGTAGCGGGCAGCCCGGCAACCGGGGCAACAACATCTATAACTGGCCGATCGCGCAATGGGCCGCGGTGGTGCGTGCCGACTTCACGCCAGAGTGGTATCTCCAGTTCGGCGCCTTCGACGTCAACGACAGCAACCTGGAAAACGACAACGGCTTCGATCTGCGCACCAGTGGCAGCGATGGCACGCTCTATCCGGTCGAGCTGGGCTTCACGCCGACGTTGAACGGCCTGCCGGGCGCCTACAAGGTGGGTTATTACTACAACGACGTCGACAGTCGCGCCTACGGCGATCGGCCCGCCAGCAGCACCACCAACGCCGGCCTCTACTACGTGGTTCAGCAGCAGGTGACCACCCGCGACGGCAATTCGGACCGAGGCCTGACGCTGTTCAGCATGGGCAACGCCAACCATGGAGATACCGCCGGCACCGACCGCTATGTCTCGATCGGCGCGACCTACGCCGGCCCCTTCGACGCCCGCCCGCAGGACGACGCCGGCATCGGGCTGGCTTATCTGCACGTCAACGACGACGTCAACGATTACATCGACTACTACAACGCCATGCCCGGCAATACCCTCTCGCCGTTGCCGCGCCAGGGTCACGAGTACGATGCCGAAATCTATTACAGCTTCAACCTCACCAACTACCTGACGCTACGACCCAACCTGCAGTACGTGGTCAATCCATCGGCGGTGGATTCCGTCGACAATGCCTGGGTTGCCGGCACCACGCTCAAGGCGAGTTTCTGAGCGAAGCGGGCACAAGAAAACGGCGGCCCTAGGGCCGCCGTTTCTTGGGCGTTTTGCCGATACGGATCGACCTATGCCAGGTCGAAGCGGTCCAGGTTCATCACCTTGGTCCAGGCGGCAACGAAGTCCTTGACGAACTTCTCCTTGGCATCGCTGCTGGCGTAGACCTCGGCCAGCGCGCGCAGTACCGAGTGTGAACCGAACACCAGATCGTTGCGGGTGGCGGTGTACTTCAACTCGCCGCTCTTGCGATCCTTGCCCTCGAACAGTTCGGCCTCGCCGTCCACCGCTGTCCATACGATGCCCATGTCCAGCAGGTTGACGAAGAAGTCGTTGCTGAGCACGCCGACCTTGTCGGTGAACACGCCATGGCTTGCGCCATCGTGGTTGGCGCCCAACACGCGCAGGCCGCCGATCAGCACGGTGAGTTCCGGCGCGGTCAGGGTGAGTTGCTGCGCCTTGTCGATCAGCAGCGTCTCGGTGGGGATGCTGAACTTGCCCCGCTTGTAGTTGCGGAAACCATCGGCGATCGGCTCCATCGCCGCGAAGGAGTCGACGTCGGTCTGTTCCTGAGCGGCATCGACGCGGCCCGGTGCGAACGGCACTTCGATCTCCACGCCCGCCGCCTTGGCGGCCTGCTCGACGCCGACATTGCCGGCCAGCACGATCACGTCGGCCAGCGAAGCCTTGCCGGACGTCACCTGGATTTCCCGAAGCTTGGGCAGGACCGAGACCGCGATTCGGTTGACTTCCCAATCCTTCTGCGGTGCCAGGGCCAGGCGTGCGCCGTTGGCGCCACCGCGCTTGTCACCACCACGGAAGGTGGAGGCCGAGGCCCATGCGGTGGAGACGAGTTCGGAGACCGACAGGCCGGAATCGGCGATCTGCGCTTTCAACTCGGCGACGTCCGCCGCGCTTGGCGCGTGGATCGGAGCCGGCAGCGGGTCTTGCCAGATCAGGTCTTCCTGCGGCACTTCCGGGCCGAAGTAGCGAGCCTTCGGACCCATGTCGCGGTGAGTCAGCTTGAACCAGGCGCGGGCGAAAGCGTCGGCGAAGGCCTGCGGATCGTTGAGGAAGCGACGCGAGATCTTCTCGAACTCGGGATCGAAGCGCAGCGTGAGGTCGGTGACCAGCATGGTCGGCTTGCGCTTCTTCGACGGATCGAACGGGTCGGGGATGATCTCCGGTGCGTCCTTGGCCTCGTACTGGATGGCGCCGGCCGGGCTGCGGGTCTGCACCCATTCGTACTTGAACAGGTTCTCGAAGAAGTAATTGCTCCACTGGGTCGGGGTCTGGCTCCAAACCACTTCCAGGCCGGAGGTAATGGCGTCGGCGCCCACACCGCTGCCATGGCTGCTGGTCCAGCCCAGGCCCTGCTGTTCCAGCGATGCGGCTTCGGGGTCCGCACCGACCTTGTCCGCCGGACCGGCACCGTGGGTCTTGCCGAGGGTATGGCCGCCGGCGATCAGGGCGACGATCTCCTCGTCGTTCATCGCCATGTTGCCGAAGGTGGCGCGGATGGCCGGGGCCGCCGAGAGCGGGTCGCCACTGGCGTTCGGGCCTTCCGGGTTGACGTAGATCAGGCCCATCTCGGTGGCGGCCAGCGGATTGTTGGCCAGGGTTTCCGGGTCACGGTGCGCCAGCCAGGTCTTCTCGTCGCCCCAGTTGACGTCCATGTCCGGTTCCCACACGTCCTCGCGGCCGGCGGCGAAACCGAAGGTGCGGAAGCCGGAGGATTCCAGCGCCACGTTGCCGGCGAGGACGATGAGGTCGGCCCAGGAGATCTTCTGGCCGTACTTCTGCTTGATCGGCCACAACAGGCGGCGGGCCTTGTCCAGGCTGACGTTGTCCGGCCAGGAGTTGAGCGGAGCGAAGCGCTGCTGGCCACGACCGGCGCCGCCGCGGCCATCGACGAGGCGATAGGTGCCGGCACTATGCCAGGCCATGCGAATGAACAGGCCGATATAGGAGCCCCAGTCGGCCGGCCACCACTCCTGCGAGTCGGTCAGTACCGCCTTGAGGTCGGCCTTCAGTTCGGAGTAGTCGAGTTTCTGGAATTCTTCGCGATAGTTGAACTGCTCACCCAGCGGGTTGGAGCGCTCGGAATGCTGGTTCAGCAGGTCCACGCGCAACTGGTTCGGCCACCAGTCCTGATTGGTGGTGCCGCTGCCGGCGACGGTCGTACTGGCCTTGCCGGAAAACGGACACTTCGCTTCGGTTTCGTTCGACATCTCTCTATCCTCATCTTCTTATGAATCCAGTGGCCGAGCCGGCACGGCCGAGCGCCACCGGAGGCTGGAAAGGCAGACTACGGAGAGATTTACGATTTGTTAAATTGAATGAAGATAGGTTTCTGATAATTTTTTACTATTTAATACCGGGCCCGCCGGCTGTCGGCGGGCCTGGCGGTCGTGGCTCAACTTGCGGGAGGCGTACCCAGGCTGTTGTCCTTGGGTTTGCGGATGACCATGAAGTAGAAGAACACCACGGTCAGGGCGAGGAAGAACAGACTGTCGGGACTGGTGAGGAAGATCAGCGGATTACCGTCATTGATGGAGAGCGCGCGACGGCAATACTCCTCCAGGCTCGGGCCGAGCACGAAACCCAGCAGCAGGCAGACGGTGGGATACTTCTGCTTGCGCAGGAAGTAGGCCAGCACGCCGAACACCAGCGCCAACGCCATCTGGAACGTGGAGTAGGTCGCCACGTAGCTGCCCACCAGCGCGACGATGGCGATGCTCGAGTAGAGCACGTCACGGCGGATCGAGACGATCTTGAGAAAATAGGGGCCCAACAGATAGAGCGTCAGCGGGATCAGGATCAGGGCGCTGACGAACAGCGAGGCGAACATCGGCGCGATCAGATCAAGCTGCTGGGTCATGAACTGCGGGCCGGGCTGCAGACCGTTGATGACCAGCACGCCGAGCACGATCGCGGTGGTCGGATCGCCGGGGATGCCGAACGTCAGCATCGGCACGAAGGCGCCGCCGCACATCGAGTTGTTGGCGCACTCCGAGGCCGCGATGCCTTCCGGGTTGCCCTTGCCGTAGCGCTCGGGATGCTTGGAGGAGCGCATCGACTCCGCATAGGAGACGAAAGCCGCCATGGACCCGCCGGCGCCGGGCAGGATACCCACCGAGTAGCCGATGACCGCGCTCTTCAGGTAGCGCATCACGCCGATTTCCCGAACTTCCGCCAACGGCGGAATGAAATCGCGACGGCGCACCTTGGCCGCCTGGATCATGCTGGGGTCGACGGTTCGGCTGTTGCGGCTGTCGGCCTGGATCAGCAGTTCGCTGATGGCGAAGGTGCCGATGATCAACGGCATCATGTCGATGCCCTGCACCAGCACGCTGGTGCCGAAGGTGAAGCGGGCCAGCGGCTGCACCACATCGATGCCGATGGTGGCGATCATCACGCCGAACAGCGTGGCGATCATCCCTTTGGTGATCGACCCTCGCTGGGAAATGATGATCACGATCAGGGCGAAGGCGATCAGCGAGAACTTGCCCGGCGTGCGGATCAGCAGGGCGACGTCGGCTGCCAGCGGCGCCATGACCATCAGCAGCAGCGCGCCCAGCGAACCGCCGATCATCGAGCCTAGTGCGGCGTGGCCGAGCGCCTTGGCGCCCTCGCCGCGCTGCTGCATCGGGTAGCCTTCCAGCGCGGTCATCATCGACGACGGCGCGCCGGGAATGTTGATGGTCGTGGCGGTGATGCTGCCGCTGCACATGCCCGCCATGAAGATGCTGGCGCAGGCGACCAGCGCCGTGGTCACGTCGAGGCTGTAGGTGAGCGGCAGCAGTAGGGCGATGGCCAGCACCGAGGTCAGGCCCGGCACCGCGCCGAAGAAGGTGCCGATCAGGAAACCGCCGATCATGTAGAGCAGGGTTTCGGGGTTGGCGAGGGCGGCGAAGCCACCCAGCAGGCCGGAAATCGAGTCCATGGTCATTGGCTCCAGAGCGTGGGCAGGCGGACCTGGAAGACGACTTCGAACAGCAGGTAGCCGGCGATGGTAATGACAATGGCGGCGATCAGCTTGCTTAGCCATTTCTCCCTGAATCCGCCACCGAATACACCGCTCAGCAGCAGCACGTAGACGAATGTGGCGACGAAATAGCCGATCAGGTCGAACGCCAGCAGGTATCCCGCCGTCAGCACGATGACGCCGATCGCGCCGAGCGAGAGTCCGGCGTACTGTCGTCTGCGCTGGGCAACGTCTTCGCCATCATCATCGCCGGCCGCCTCTTCGGTGGGCGTCTTGGGCTTGCCGCGCAGCGCATGGACCATGGCGCAGGTCAGCGCGATCAGCATGAGGACGGCGGTGGCGATGGGAAAGAAGGACGCGGTCATGTTGCCGCCCTTCATCGGCGGGCCGAGCTGGATCGCCGAGATCAGGTAGACGAGGGTGATGAGCGCCAGCGCCGCCGGCACGAAAAACTCACCGCCCAGGCTCGAGCTCTGGGTTGACTGTCGAGATGAGGGTTTAGATGTCATGAAGGCACCTGTAGCTACGACGCTGCGCCATGCGAGAGGCATGGCGCAGTATGGATAGGATCGAACGCGAGTGACTTATTTCTCCAGCACGCCCTTGTCGACCAGTTCATCCATGGTGTCGAAGAGCTGCTGCTGGGTGTCATTCGCCCATTCGGTCACGTCGTCGGCACCCAGCCAGGCAGGCGTGACGCCGATCTTCTTCAGCCACTGCTGGAACTCGTCGCTCTCGTAAGCTTCGTGATAGGTGGCTTCCAGCTTCTCGATCACATCGTCCGGGGTGCGCGCCGGTGCCACCATGACGATGAAGCTGCCCATCTGCAGGTCCAGGCCGGTATCGGTCTCGGTGACCGGCGGCACGTTGGGGAAGCCTTCGTTCTGGGTGTCCGAGAACTCGACCAGGCCGCGGGCCTGACCGGACTCGATCAGCGGTGCCAGGTCGCCGAGGCTGGTGACGACGGCGTCCACTTCGCCATTGAGCAGCGCTTCCTTCTGCGACGCCGCGCTGTTGTCGTAGGAGACGATCTTGAACTCGGCGCCGGTCAGATCCTGAAGTTGCAGCAGGGTCAAGTGGGTCCTGGCGCCCATGTTCTGAATGCCGATGCGAATACTGTTGGGCTCCTCCTTGGCAGCCGCGATCAGATCGTCGAGCGTCTGGTAGGGGGAGTTTTCCGGTACGGTAATCGCGTCGGCTTCGCTGGTGATGCGGGCGATCATGCGCATCTTGTCCATGTCGAAGCCGGGCAGCATGTTCTTCCACGGGATCGTGATGATGCTGTCGTAGGTGATCGCGGCGACGGTCTGCCCATCCGGACGCGCCTTCATCAACTGGAGCAGGCCGGTTGCCGTCATGCCGCCTTCCACGTTCTCGACATACATCGAGACGGGCAGCGACTCTTCGGCGATATTGGAAACCTTGCGGACGATGGCGTCGGTACCGCCGCCGGCGGCCGCCGGCACGATGACGCGGATATCCCGGTTCGGGAAATCGGCCTGGGCGGCGCCGGCCGCCAACGATGCGAGGCAGGCGATGCCGAGGAGTGTCTTCTTGAGCTTCATGGCGTATCCCTTGCTTGATGGTGCAGTTCGAGAGTGGATCCACGGGCGGCGTTCTCTCGTTCGAGCTAACGCCCGCTGGACCCGACGAATTGGCTTGTGCCTTTGTAGCCGTTTTATTCGTACGATGTAATACAACCTTGGTGTGACATCATCGATAATCTGCGACTTAGGTTTTGTCTGAAAAGTCGTCGAGCGAAGGTCAGGCAAGGCAAAAATCGGCAAAAAGACGGAGTTTACGCGGTGTAAATGAGTACTTTGAGCCGATTTTTAACGCCGTATGGCCGAGCGCAGACAGTTTTCAGACAAAGCCTAGGCTCGGGCACGATCTGCATCGCTTGGGCCTGACACGGGGCTTCGCTATGCTGGCGGAGCATTCACCAGTCAAGACCCCGACAGCAGCCGCCTGGAGTCCCTCATGTCGTTACCCGAGTCCTGGTTTGCCCAGACCGACATTCCCGTTGCGCTGGAGAACGCCTGGCAAGAGGCCAGGCAGCGCCTGGATGCGGGGCTGGATGCCGCCGGTGCCGATCCGGCCGTCACCGACGCCTGGCTCTCCCTGAGCGATGTGCGTCGGCGCGAGCTTGCCCGGCTGGTCCTGCTGTCCGACTTCGCGCTGGACGCGCTGGTGACGCGACCGGCGCTGCTTCCCGGCCTGATCGACAGTGGCGAGCTGGAGGCGGCGCCGAATCGGGCGCAGATCGAAGACGCGCTGCACCAGGCGCTGGCAGAAGCGGACGACGAAGCATCGCTCCACAGGGCGCTGCGCCGTTTTCGTCAGGCCCGGATGCTCGGCATCGTGTGGCGGGACCTCAACAGTGCCGAGATGTGGCAGACCGCCGCCAAGGTTTCGGAACTCGCCGAGGTCTGCCTCGAAGGCGCGCTGGGTTGGCTCGAGACGCATCTCGCGCCCCGGTGGGGCAGCCCTGCACCGCGCCGTGACGGCTCGCCTCAACGCCTGATCGTGCTGGGAATGGGCAAGCTCGGCGCCGGCGAGCTCAATCTCTCCTCGGATATCGACCTGATTTTCGCGTTTCCGGAGAAAGGCACGACCCGGGGCGGGGAGCGCGAGTATGACCATCAGCAGTACTTCACCAAACTGGGACAGAAGCTGATCGCCGCGCTGGACGCGATCACCGCCGACGGCTTCGCCTTCCGGGTCGACATGCGCCTGCGACCGTTGGGCGACGGCGGGCCGCTGGTCGGCAGCTTCAACACCTTCACCAGCTACTATCAGGATCAGGGGCGCGAGTGGGAGCGTTACGCCATGCTCAAGGCGCGCCCGGTCGCGGGCGATCTCGATGCCGGGCATGAACTGCTCGATGAACTCAGGCCCTTCATCTATCGCAAGTATCTGGATTTCGGCGCGATCGAATCGCTGCGCGAGATGAAGGCGATGATTCACCGCGAGGTCAAGCGGCTAGGGCGGGACGACAACATCAAGCTGGGGCGCGGCGGGATCCGCGAGGTCGAATTCGTGGTCCAGGCGTTCCAGCTGATCCGCGGCGGCCGGGATACCGAGCTTCAGGTCACCTCGCTGCGGGAGGCCATGGCGCGCCTGGTCACGCTCGAACTGCTGCCGCAGCCGGTGGTCGACGAGCTGCGCGAAGATTACGTCTTCCTGCGGGATCTGGAGCACGCGCTGCAGGCACAGCAGGATCGCCAGACGCAGCAGTTGCCCGACGACACCGAGAACCAGGCGAGGTTGGCGATGGCGATGCGACTGCCGGACTGGGCTGCCTTGAAAGACGCGCTTTCGGCCTGCCGCGAGCGGGTTCGACGCCATTTCGATGCCGTGGTCGCCGATCCGGACGACGAGTCGCCGGCATTCGACGACTCGCCCCGGGATGACACTGCCTGGCGACAGCTGTGGCAGGGCGAGATGGACGATGCCGAAGCCGAGCGGGTAATGGCGGCGGCGGGCTACGAGCTGCCCGAGGCGCTGCGACGACTGAAGACCTTTCGCGACTCCCGCGGCGTGCAGTCGATGCAGCGGATCGGCTACGAGCGCCTCGAGGCCGTCATGCCGATGCTGCTGGAGGCCGCCGCCGAGAACGAGGCGCCCACTACCGCCCTGGAGCGGGTGCTGCCGCTGATCGAGGCGGTGTTGCGACGCACCGCCTATCTTTCGCTGCTGCGCGAGAACCCGCAGGTTCTGCCGTCGCTGATCCGGCTGTGCGCGGCCAGCCCCTGGATCGCCGAACAGCTGGCGCGCCACCCCATTCTGCTCGACGAACTGCTGACCCCCGCGACGCTCTATTCGCCCGCCGACAAGCAGCGCCTCGCGGACGAGCTGCGCCAGACGCTGGCGCGGATTCCCGAGGACGACGAGGAGGGCTGGCTGGAGGCGATGCGGGTCTTCAAGCAGACCCAGGTACTGCGCGTTGCCGCTTCCGACATTGCCGGCGGGCGCGTGCTGATGAAGGTCAGCGACTATCTGACCGCGATTGCCGAGGTGGTGCTGGATAGCGTGCTGCAGATGGCGTGGCGCTCGCTGACCGCACGGTACGGACACCCCAGCGCCAGAGACTCGGCCGGTCAGGCGGCCTTTCTGATCGTCGGCTACGGCAAGCTGGGCGGCATCGAACTGGGGTACGGTTCCGATCTCGATCTGGTATTCCTCTACGATGCCGCGCCTCGGGGCGTGACCGATGGCGCCAAGTCGATCGACAACCTGGTGTTCTTCACCCGGTTGGGGCAGCGCATCATCCATCTGCTCACTGCGACCACGCCCAGCGGCACGCTCTATGAAGTCGACATGCGGCTGCGCCCCTCGGGTAACGCCGGGTTGCTGGTGTCGTCGCTGGACGCCTTTGCCGAGTACCAGCGCAACGAGGCCTGGATCTGGGAACACCAGGCGCTGGTGCGCGCGCGTGCCGTGGCGGGCGACGGCACGCTGAAGGAACGCTTCGAGGCCGTTCGCCGGGAAGTGCTGGCGCGGGAGCGCGACTGCGACGAGCTCCGCCACGAAGTCGTCAAGATGCGCCTGAAGATGCGGGAGCATCTCGGCAGCGGCGGCGAGGCGCGCGAAGCCGGCCAGTTCCATCTCAAGCAGGATGCCGGCGGCCTGGTGGATATCGAGTTCATGAACCAGTATGCCGTGCTGGCGCTGTCGGCCCTGACCCCGGCGCTGCTCGAGGTCACCGACAACATGCGGCTGATGGATGCGCTGGCCGAGAGCGGAAAGCTCCCCGAACAGGATGCGCGAAAGCTGCAGGCGGCTTATCTCGCCTATCGCGATGCGAGCCACCGCGCGGCGCTGGCCAAGCGGGGCAGTCTGGTATCCGCCGAAGCGTTCGCCGACCACCGCGAGCATATCCTGGCGCTGTGGCGACGCTGGATGGAGCCGGCCGAAAGCGAAGCAAACGATCAATGAAAACAGCGTTTGATTAAGTTATCATTATAGAGGCATGACGTCTCAATGGCGGCTCGGAGTGGCCCGCAATGTATCGACTTGTTTCTGCCAACGAAATTGCCCACGGCAACGACCGGGCCATCTTCCGGCATCCGGAACGCCCCGGATGCTGTATCAAGGTGCCGCGCTTTCCCGAGCGCGGTAGCCAGCAGAACGAGCGCGAGAAGGTCTACTTCGAGAACCTGTTGCGCCGCGGCATGGTCGATTGGCGCCATGTGCCGGCGTACTACGGGACGGTGGCGACGGACCAGGGCGAGGGTCTGGTCTTCGACTTGATCAGCGATGCCGATGGCCAGGTCTCTTCCACCATTCGGCAATACCGTCAGCGAGACGAGACGGCCTGGCTCGAGACCCAGGCGTTCTCCGACGAGCTGCAGCGGCTTTATCTTTACCTGCGCGACAACTGGATCGTGCCGTCCGACATCAACGACCGCAATATCGTCTGTCAGCGTCTGGCAGACGGCACTCAGCGGTTGTGGCTGATCGATGGCGTTTCCAACCCCGATTTCATGCCGCTGGCCAATATCTGGCCGTGGTTCGCGCGCCAGAAGATCGATCGCCGCATGAAGCGGTTCTTCACCAAGCTGACGGCCTCCGGGCTGCTGCCGGAAGCGGAAAGAGAGGAATTGCTGCGTAGCGTGCAATGAGCCCGCGACGCAGCAGGCGTCGATAGAAGGCCGGGCGTCGATAGAAAGGCAGGTGTCGATAGAATGCTGCGACGAAAGCCCATCGATAAACGCCCATCGGTAAACGCCAGTCGATAAACGACGACGGCCTCTCGATCGATCCGAGAGGCCGTTTTCGTTGGCGGAGCCGATCAACGCTCCGTGGTGGTCTCGCGCGGGTTGCGGCCGATCGGATGCGGCTCGTTGCGGGCTCGGGCCAGTTCGATCTGTTTCTGCCGCTCGCGGGCGCTGGCACGGGTCTTCTCCGGCAGCGAATCCCAGCAGTGGGGGCAGCTGATGCCCGGCGAATACTGCTCCGATGCCTGGTCTTCGACCGAGATCGGCATGCGGCAGGCGTGGCACTGCTCGAAATCCCCCTCGCTCAAGTCATGGCGAACGGTGACCCGGTTGTCGAACACGAAGCAATCGCCGCGCCAGCGGGTGTCGGCCTCGGGGACCTTTTCCAGATAGCTCAGGATGCCGCCCTTGAGGTGGAAGACCTCCTCGAACCCTTCGTTCAGCATGAAGCTCGACGCCTTCTCGCAGCGAATCCCGCCGGTACAGAACATCGCGACCTTCTTGTGCCGGGCGGGATCGTAGTGCTGCTTGACGTAATCGGGGAACTCGCGAAACGACTTGGTCCTGGGATCGATGGCGCCCTCGAAACTGCCGATCGCCACTTCGTAGTCGTTGCGGGTGTCGATCACCAGCACTTCCGGGTCGTCGATCAACGCGTTCCACTGCTCCGGCTCGACGTAGGTGCCGACGCGCCGGTTGGGATCGATATCCGGCACGCCCATGGTGACGATCTCGCGCTTGAGCTTGACCTTGGTGCGATAGAACGGATGTTCCTCGCAGTAGGACTCCTTGTGCTCGAGTGCGGCGAAGCGGGTATCGCGCTTGAGCCACCCGAGCAGGGCATCGATGCTTGCGCGCGTGCCGGAAACGGTGCCGTTGATGCCCTCGAAAGCGAGCAGCAGAGTGCCCTTGACGTCGAGACGCTTCATTTCGTCGAGCAGCGGCTCGCGCAGGGCTTCGAAATCATCGAGCGTGACGAACTGGTACAACGCCGCGACGACGATCGGTTGATCGCTGATTGACATGCAGGACTCCTGGTTGTCGCTCTCGCAAAGGGCGGACCGGGTGAGGTAAGGGGCTGCCGATGCCCCGATGAACGTCGCGCATTTTACGCCGCTGAGCGCGAGCGTCCAGTGACCGACTGCCGCAGCGCGAACGGCGCCGAGTGTCGTCTTGCGTTACTGAACGGTCTCGGCGATATAGCGTGCGATCATCAGATCGAGATGGGCGCCGCCGCCATTCTTGAACACCGTGATATCGCTGTCGCTGGTTCGGCCCGGTTGTTTTCCGAGAGAGCCGTCATCAAGAGAACCGCCATCGCGATAGCCGCCAGCCAGAAGATCGTAGAAATCCGCGATCACGTCGCTTTCGGCAATGGCACCTTCGGCAATGGGGATCTTCAGCTCGCCGATGTGATGAATTGTGGTCTCCCGGCTATCGACGAACAGCCGGCTGGTTTGCAGCAATTCGTCATCCGCCTCGCGCATGTCCGCCTTGTAGGCGCCGATGAGGTCGACATGGGTGCCGGGCTGTATCCACTCTCCCAGAATCAGCGGCGCGCGTGCCATGGTGGCGCTGGAGATGATGTCCGCCGAGCGGGCGGTCGCTTCCAGATCGGTCACGGCGGTGACGTTCAGGCCGCGCTTGGCACAGGTCTCGGCCAGCGCCACGGCTTTGTCTTGGGTGCGGTTCCAGATGCTGATACGCGCCAGATCGGGGAAGAGGGTGGTGTAGGCATCGATCAGGCTCGCCGCGACCGTTCCAGCACCGCAGACCAGCAGATGACGACTGTCCGGCCGTGCCAGCAGGAGCGCGCCCAGCAACGAATCGCTGGCGGTCTTGATTTCGGTGACGAGCCGGCTCTCGATGATCGCTTTCAACTGGCCGTCGTCGGGCGAGAAGTAGAGCATCGCGCCCTGTACGGTATCCAGCCCGCGGGCGGCGTTGCCGTCGAAGACGGTGACTGCCTTGGCGCCGTAGCCAAGGCCGGGGATGAAACTCGAACGGTTGAGCAGCGTCCTGTCGGCCGGCCCCAGGAAGGTATCGCCGATTTCCGGCCGGGCGGCGCGGTGACCCTGTTTCAGGGCCTCGACTGCATCGGACCAGGAAAGTCGTTCTCTCGCTTCTTGGTAAGTGATCTGTTGAACCATGAGGCCAAATCCTTGGAATCTATCTTGAAATGACGGAGGAGGACCCAGTCAAACAGAGCTGGCCGGCAAGCGCCAGCGAATGGAAAGATGACCGTAACGAACGCCCGGGTGCCAGCCCCGATCAATGGCATTCCCGGCAGAGGATGCCGCTCTGGTCGGCAGACGCCGCTCTGATCGGCAGATGCCGCTCTGTTCATAAGACGCCGCTCAGGCAGCGAGCCGCGTCGTCGGGGTAGCCGTACTCGTCACGTAATCCCTGCAGGATCGACTCACGCTCTTCCATCGGCTTGTGCTGACTCGCCTTGCGCTTGCCTTCCAGCCGCTCGATGGTCAGTTCGACGCCGATGATGGCTCGGCACATCCCGGCAATGTAGTCATCCGGCGCGTCATCGATCGACCAGGGGGCGGGCCGGTCGCGCTCGAACCGCCGGGTCAGGCGTGCCACGGTTTGTCGCAGCCAGTCCGCGTCGTCGATCAGGCGCAGCCGGCCGTGGGCATGCACCACCTGATAGTTCCAGGTCGGCACGACCTTGCCGTGTTCGCGCTTGGCGGGATACCAGCTCGGCGTGATATACGCCTGCGGGCCGTGGAAGATCGCCAGGGCCTGACAATCCAGGGTCTGGCAATCCAAGCGGCCCGGAGCCAACGGGTTGGCGCGCGCGATATGCCCGCGCAGCGTACCCGGCGATGACCCGCCGTCGGCAGATTCGAACAGCAGCGGCAGATGGTCGGCGGTAAACTCACCTTTCTCGCTCTGCGTGACCAGCGTGGCAAACGGTGCCTGATCGATGGCCTGCTTCAAGGCGTCCGGATCATCGAGACGGAACTGGTTTGGCTGGTACATGATCAACACTCCGGCTTTGTCAGTTCGGCGGTCATCTTCGAAAGCGATTGGTGCTGGCGGCCGTCGGCATCGAAGTTGTTCGGTGTCAGCCAGCGACGATGGCACTCGCGGATCGCTGGCCATTCAGCGTCGATGATCGAGAACCAGGCGGTGTCACGGTTGCGGCCGTTGACCACGCGATGCTGGCGAAATATGCCCTCGAAGCGAAAGCCCAGGCGCTCTGCGGCGCGCCGCGATGGCGCGTTCAGCGCATCGCACTTCCACTCCACCCGGCGGTAACCGAGTTCGAAGGCGTGGCTAATCAGCAGCATCAGCGCCTCGCTGGAGATCGGCGTGCGCGCCATGCGCGGCGAGAAATTCAGATGGCCGATCTCGATGCTGCCGTCGACCGGCACGATGCGTAGATAAGTGGCCATGCCGACGGCCTGGCCGTCGGCCGGATCGATGATGGCGTAGCAGTGCGGATCATCGCTCGCGGTCATCGTTTCCAGCCAGCGTCGACAGCCGGCTTCGTCGTCGAATCCGCGACCGCCGAGATAGGTCCAGCGTGCCTTGCCGTCACGATCGACGACGACTTCGGGATCTGACGACTGCCAGGCTCGCCAGAGCGCAGGCGCGTGAGCCGAGGCATCCAGCGGCTCGAGGCGGCAGAAACGGCCTTCCAAGGTTTCGGCCCGAGGTGCCAGCGGCGGCTGCCAGCCGTCGATAACCGGGCCGACGGGCTGGCCATATTCGTTGATGAACGGAGTCATGGCATCACACGCTCAATAGGTAGGTATAAAACGCCTCGTCGCGCTGCCAGCCGAGCGCCTGGTAGCGGGACTGGGCGGTCACGTTGTCGGTCTGGGTGCGCAACATCAGCTGTGGCACGTCGTGCTCGGTCGCCAGTGCCCGGGCGGCTTGCAATAGCGCGCTGCCGATGCCGTTGCGACGAGCTTCGGGTACGACGAAGAGATCGTTGAGGATCCAGCGTGTTCCGAGCGAGGTAGTCGAGGGCACGGGAAACAGCTGCACAAAGCCGATCGCCGCGCCGCTCTCATCCAGCGCGATCAGCAGATGCGCATCGTCCCGTTCGAAGCGCCGCGCCAGGAAATGCCGTGCGCCTTCCGGGTTGCCGGGTTGCCGATAGAACTGGCGGTAGCCATCGATCAGTGCAACGAGACTGTCGATGTCCTCGGGGGTAGCGGTACGAATGGTAGGCATGGCGGGCTCCCTGGCGAGCGAACGGGGTGACGAGCGTGACGTGAGGCCAGTTTGGCCTCATGCTGGTTCCTCGATAAGGGCCAGTTGATGCAATAGTGAGGGAACCAGTGCCGCCATCTCAGGACCACCGGCTGTGGATCGTCGAAGCGCTGACCATGCAACTTGCGTTGCCATCCGTGGCGACCTTGACCCAGCGACTCTATCAGTCGCTACGAGACTGGATTCAGGAGGGCAAGCTCGGTGCCGGCACGGCGCTACCTTCCTCTCGTCAGCTGGCTCACGAGCTCGGGCTGGGCCGCAATACCGTGCTGGGCGCCATCGACCGGCTCGCGGCCGAAGGATTCGTGGAGACTCGCCGAGGCGCGGGTGTCTTCGTCGCCGCGTGGCGATCGGAAGCCTTGACGGCGGCGGCATCGGCATCCGGCAGCGCGGCGCCGTCGCTTTCCGCTCGGGGCCGGCGCATTCTCGATTTCAGCGGTGTGCTGAGCGATCGCTATACGGCCTTCGCGCCGGGCGTGCCCGCGCTGGACCGCTTTCCCCGCGAACGCTGGCAGCGGTTGTTGCGCCGCCAGCGCCAGCGGGCGCCGCTCGAATGGCACGACTACCAGCATCAGGGCGGTGTCCCGGCGTTGCGAGAAGCGCTGTGCGACTATCTGCAGTTATCGCGGTCGGTGCGTTGCCGGCCCGGGCAGATCCTGATCACCCAGGGCGCTCAGCAGGGCTTCGAGCTGATCGCCCGGTTGCTGGCCGATGCCGGTGACGCGGTGTGGGTGGAAGAGCCGGGCTACGGCGGGGCGCAGTCCTGCTTCG
The DNA here is from genome assembly GCF_036663415.1 of Salinicola sp. 4072. Lineage (NCBI taxonomy): Bacteria > Pseudomonadati > Pseudomonadota > Gammaproteobacteria > Oceanospirillales > Halomonadaceae > Salinicola > Salinicola sp. 4072. The sequence continues at coordinate 121,144 of NZ_JAXOVV010000005.1, forward strand.
TGGCGGCCGGTCTGGATACCGTGCCGCTGGCCGTCGACGAGGATGGGGCGAACGTGGAGCGCGTGCCGCGGGAGACGCCACCGCCGCGGCTGATCTACGTCACGCCCTCGCACCAATATCCCAGCGGCGTGACGATGACCCTGCCGCGCCGGATGGCACTGCTGGAAGCGGCTCGGCGTCATGGGGCCTGGATCATCGAGGACGATTACGACAGCGAGTTTCGCTACGCCAGCGCGCCGATCGCGTCGCTGCAGGGGCTCGTCGACGATGCCCCGGTCATCTACGTCGGCACTTTCAGCAAGGTGCTCTACCCGGGATTGCGGCTCGGCTATCTGGTGCTGCCGGAAGCGCTGGTCGATGCCTTCAAGCGTGCCAATGCCCGGCTTCACCGGGAAGGACAGTACGTGGCGCAGGCCGCAGTGGCAGCGTTCATTGCCGAGGGGCATTTCGTACGCCACGTCGCGAAAATGCGTGGGCTCTATCGCCAGCGTCAGGCACAGCTGCGACGAGCGCTGGCCCCGGCGGCCGCGCGCGGGCTGGTGCTCTCGGCGGGGCAGGCGGGGATGCACCTGGTTGCCGAGCTGGATAGCTTCGAGCTGGAGACCGAGCTGGTCTCGCGGGGGCAGGAGGCCGGGATTCTGCTGTCGCCGCTGTCGCGCTATTTCCTGCAGCCGCCCGGCCGGCCAGGTCTGGTGCTGGGCTACGCTGGCGCCACGGAGGCCGAGATCGCGTCGGCCGGACGCTGGCTGAGCGATAGCTGGTGCCAGCTGAGCATTCGCCACGGGCGCTGAGCGCGGGCGGCCGATTCAGGCGTCGCTGTCGTCGTCCTGCGGGTCTTCCGTTTGACGGGGGCCCGGATTCGAATGGCGGCGTTGGTCATCGGGCGAACGGCGCTCGGTCCGCGACGAGGCGGTATCACGGTCGCTGCGTGACTTGGCGTCTCGCTCCTCGTCATCGGGGTGGTCGCGCTCGGGCTCCTGATGGCGAATGCCCTCGGGGAAATAGATCCGGGATGCCGGAATGGCCAGCTCCGCGCCGTGGGAGTCGATGATGTCGCGGATCTTCAACAGAATGTCCTGCTTGATCTCGTGGAAACGCTGCCAATCCGTCTCGTGGGTGAAGGCGTAGACGATGATATCCAGCGAGTACTGGCCGTAGGTGGAGAAGTTGACCGTGATCAGCTCGTTTTGATTGATCTCCTCGTGCTCCAGCAGCAGGTTGCGAATATCCCGGGCGACATTCTCGATGGCGCCGATGTCCTGGTAGCGGAGGCTGATGGTTTCCCACAGGCGACGGCTGACCATTCGGGTCGGGGTCTCCACGGAGATCTGGCTGAACCAGGCGTTGGGCACGTAGAGCGGTGGCCCGGCGAAGGTTCGGACGGTGGTGAGGCGCCAGCCGATATCCTCGACGATGCCCTCGATCTGGCGCTCGGGGGAGCGGATCCAGTCGCCGACCACGAACGGCTTGTCCAGATGGACCACCATGCCACCGAAGAAATTGGCGATGACATCCCGCGCGGCGAAGCCGATCACCAGGCCACCGAAGCCACCCATGGCCAGAATGCTCGACATCGACACGCCCAGGATCTGCAGCCCGATCAATATCAGCGTGACGATCAGGATGGCACCGACGATCTTGGTCAGGGCCGATGCCGAGGTGGGATCCACCGGCTTGGCATGGCAGTTGCCCGGCGGAAAGACCAGGCGCTGCTCCAGCCGTCGGAAAAGCCGGATGCCGCCCCAGGCGACCAGGAGCAGCGTGATCAATGCTCCGACCCGGGACAGCACGATGTTCAGTCGCTCGATCTCGAAATGGTTGCCGATCACGCCGAGGCCGACCATCAGCGCGGTAACCCAGACCCACCAGCGTAGCGGAAGACGCAGACCGTGAAGGATGGGGTCGTCCCAGCGGCGCGGCGAATTGCGCAGGCGACGCTCCATCCGGTTGAGAACGAAGTGCAGGGCGATGTCGACGATGACCGCGATCAGCAGTATCAGCGCGGGCAGCACGATCCAGCCCGGAATATGGAGCCATTGGCCGAGTTCGGTCTGGAAGCGGGAGAGAAGATTCGTGGCGCTATCAGAAATATTCATGCACCTGCTTTTCATGTCCGGAAATCGAAGCGTTTCGACGCTGCAACAGAGATCGAGCTTAGTGTGTCGATGAGTATCCGGCGCGTCGATTCGATAAAAGCGTAGCGGGACGAAGGGGCATATTCCACAGGGTGACTCGATTCGGCGTGCCTGCGATCGGTTCAGCGCAGGCAGCAGCGCTTGGCCTTCTTGCCGCTTCCGCAGAGGCAGGGCGCGTTACGCGAGGCGGTGGCGGCGGGGGGCGGATCGATGATGCCGTCGACGTAACGCCACAAGCCCTGGCGTCGGCGAAAGCGCGAACGCTCGTGAAGCACCTGCGGCGTTACCGCTGGCCCTGCACCGAACGGGCGGCAGTGTGCCTTGAACTCGACCGTTGCCTTGGCGCCGTTCTCGTGGGCATCGAGAATCTCGAGCCGCAGCCATTGTTGTTCCTGGCGGTCCAGTTGCTCCGCCGTCAGGGCCGGGTCGATGGCATCGGCCTCCCAGGTCCTGACGAGATAGTCACCGAGCCCGCCCAGCGCAAAGGCGGTGTAGCGTGAGCGCATGAGCGCTTCCGCCGTTGGCGCGGGCGCTTCCCCGCGATGGTAGATCCCGCAGCAGCGGCGGTAGGGCAGGCCGTTTCCGCAGGGGCACGGTCGAGTCTCGATGTCTTCAGAGGCTGTGGTTGGAACATTCATTTGGGTAAACTACGCTATCGTTTGTCTCTAAAAAATGTTAATGGTGCGCTGCGATTTGCCCTAACATGTGGTAAAAGTGCGGCGCCTGGAATCCCAACGCCAAGTCATTCGATACGTGGGTCGACCACTTATGTTTCTCGACGAGTTCCATTCTACCGACGCGGACCGCATCTGTATCACCGCAGAGCAGGCCAGTCAGTTTGCGCGTCAGATCGCGGGAGATTACAACCCGATCCATGACCCTTGCGCGCGGCGTTTCTGCGTGCCCGGCGACCTGCTGTTCGCGCTGGTGCTGTCCCGTTACGGGCTATCTCAACACATGACGTTCCACTTCTGTGGAATGGTGGGGGACAGCGTCTCGTTGAGCTTCGTCGAAGAGGAAGAGACCGGCACCGTCAGCGTCGTCGACCAGAGCGGTAAACAGTATCTGAGCGTCAAGCGCAGCGGCTGGACGATTCATGACCCGGGCACCGTCGAGACTTTCACCCGTCGCTACGTGGCCTTCTCGGGCCGCAACTTTCCGCATTATCTCAAGCCTCTGCTCGAAGAGAAGGGTGTCATGTTCAATCCCCAGCGCCCGCTGGTGATCTACGACAGCATGGGATTCACGCTCGAGGATCACGACCCGTGTGATCTGGATCTGGATTTCGCCGGCGCCAATCTGGACGTCAAGGGCAAGCGCGGAGAGGCTCATCTTGAATTCCGCATGAGCTGCCGTGGCCGTGACGTGGGCATCGGCTCCAAGAAACTGGTGATCAGTGGTCTCCAGGACTACGACGCGGAAAAGATGGATACGTTCGTGACCAATTTCACCCAGCTGAAACTGGCCAACCCCTGTTCGGCCTGATCGCACGCGACTCGTGTGAGCTGATGCGTCGGGGGCGCGTGATACTCGGCGGACGTTGAGCGGGCGATTCGCGTCACATCGGCCCATTTGCGGATAATGCCGTTCATCCTGTCGCGGCCAGAGGGCTGACGGGATCGGGGCGCACAGGTGAACGGGACTTGCCATGAAGGAACATGTCACCCCTTTTCAGTTTTTTATCCTGGCGCTCTCGTTCTACGTGCTGGGAGCCATGCTGGCCGAGCTTTTTCTCGATCTGCCTGCCGATATCCTCCAGTTATTCGATTATCTGGACTACATCGTCTGCTTTTTCTTCTTCATCGATTTCTGCCAGCGGTTCTACCGCGCACCCAATAAATGGCGCTATATGCGCTGGGGGTGGCTGGATCTGCTGGCAAGCATTCCTGCCGGCTGGTTTCAGGCTGCGCGTCTGGCCCGTGTCGTTCAGGTCATTCGTGTGCTCCGGGCGCTGCGGTCGCTGGAGTTGATCTGGCAACTGCTGTTTCGTAACCGGGCCGAAGGCGTATTGGCGTCGGCGGCGACGGCGACCGTGCTGCTGGTGGTCTTCGGAGCGATGACGGTATTGATGGTGGAAACGCCCAATCCGGACAGCCCTATCAATACGGCGGAAGAAGCGTTGTGGTGGGCGATCGTGACCGTTACCACGGTCGGCTACGGGGATTACTATCCGATCACGACGCTGGGGCGCATCGTCGCCGTGTTGCTGATGGTCTGCGGGGTCGGGCTGTTCGGTAGTTTCGCGGCTTACGTGAGCTCGCTTTTCGTCGAAGATCAGGAAGAGTCGGAATCCCGCCAGCACAAGGCGAACCGGCGCATGATGCGCCACATGATCGAGCAGGTGAGCGAGCTTCAGGTCGAGATCGAATCGCTGCGCCAGGAGCTGCGCGATCATCGTCGGGAGTTGGCCGAACGCCAGACGCGCGAGCACGAGGATCGTGACCGAGAGGACGATAAAGCGAAACGATGAGCGCGATGACGATATTGCATTGCCAGGGAAATATAAGGGTGCTAATATAATTTCCATCGAATGTAGATACTTCGATTAGCAGTCGTTCGAGTCGCGTCTCCTAGTAACACCCCGCCTCGCCCGCGCATCCCCCCTCTTGCGCGGGCTTTTTTTGTGCCCGATTCTTGCCCGCGCCAGTCATCACGTTTGCTGGAAGGATCAGGCTCTTGGCGTCAACCGGCTTTTGTCGTTAACCGATACGCCAAGGTTTGCTACCAGCTCTTGTAGGGCAGGAACTTGCCGTTCATGGTGACCACCACACGGTCACCCTGGGGGTCGGGCTGGCGATCGACTTTCATCTCGAAGTCGATAGCGCTCATGATGCCGTCGCCGAACTTTTCCTGAATCACGTCTTTAAGCGTCGGTCCGTAGACGCCGACGATCTCGTAGAGTCGGTATATGAGAGGATCCTGAGGAATAGCTTGATCCCAAGTCTTGGTGGGAAAGGCTTCCAACGCCGCTACCACCTCGTCACCCAGATCCAGCGTGGCCGCGATGCGCCGAGCGGCCTCGGGCGGGGCGCTGTTCATGCCGTAACAGACGGATGCGACCCACACCGGCGAGTGATCTATCGCTTCACCCAGCGCTTCCCACGAGATTCCCTTGCGGGCCTTGGCTGCCATCAGCGTATGGTGCATTTCCTGTTTGTCCATGGTTTTGCTTCTCCATTGGGCAGTTGACGTAGACGCGGTGCTCGGGTGAGCGCCGCGCCAGTTCGTTCAGATCAGATTGCGCTTGGGGCCTGTCTTGACGTGAGTGGCGTAGAGAGTCAGCCCGGTGAAAGCCAGTCCTCCGGCCAGATTGCCCAGCACCGTCGGAAGCTCGTTCCACCACATGTAGTCCCATATGGAAAAGCCTCCTCCCATGATCAAGGCAGAGGGAAAGAGAAACATGTTCACGATCGAATGCTCGAAGCCCATGTAGAAGAACAGCATGATCGGCATCCACATGGCGATGACCTTTCCGCTGACCGAAGTGGAAACCATCGCGCCGACGACACCCATCGAGACCATCCAGTTGCACAGCATGCCGCGAATGAAGATCGTCACCCAGCCGGCCAGACCATATTCGGCGTAACCTAGCGTGCGTGCCTCCCCGATCCCGGCGATCTTGTCACCCACGGCACCCGGTCCGATGGAAAAGCCGTAGGTCAGGATGAAGGCCATCATGACGGCAACGGTCAGCGCGCCGCCCAGATTGCCCAGGAAGACCCAACCCCAGTTGCGCAGTACTCGACTGAGCGTAACGCCTGCGCGACGATCCAGCAGGGCCAGCGGAGTCAGCATGAATACCCCGGTCAACAGGTCGAATCCCATCAGATAGAGCATGACGAAGCCGACCGGGAACAGAATGGCGCCGACGAGTGGCTGCCCGGTCTGAACGGTGATCGTGATGGCGAACGCAGCCGCCAGGGCCAGAATGGCGCCGGCCATGAAGGCACGGATCAGCGTGTCTCGAGTCGACATGAAGATTTTCGATTCGCCAGCGTCCACCATCTTGGTAGCGAACTCCGCAGGGACGAGATAGGACATGGTCGTTTTCCTTTTGTGTTTGTCTTGGAACTGAGATTCATAACCTACGACTGTCATCGGCGGCGTCATGGTATGGGTCAAGTCATCACGAATCCGCCTCCACGGGGATATGAAGCACCACGTCGTCGCCGCTCCACCCGACGGACCAGGTACGCAAGCGCTGCGTGGTATCCTCGAGGCACTGGCCGTCCGGCAGCCGGAAGTGCTGCTTGTAGATCGGCGAGGCGACGACCAGCTCGCCCTTGAGATCGCCAATGATGCCGCGGCCGATCACGTTGGCGCCGGAAAACGGATCGCGGTTGTCTAAGGCGTAAAGCTCATCGTCAGCTTCGGGTCCACGAGGTAGATAGAAAAGCGCTATCTGATGGCCATCATGCCAGGCGACGATGCCGGAGCCGGCAACCAGGTCCGCCCGGCTGCACAGGCGAACGGGGCGTGAAGAGGAGGCAGACTGCGCTGCCTCGGTTTCCAGGATGAGTTCGCTCATGACGTTACCTCCACCGCCAGTGCGGCAATCTCTTCGGGGCGCGCAGGTCTCGGCTGGTCGCGCTCGCTGACGGCGATGATGTCGGGATCGCTGCGCTTGTCGTTGACGAAAGTGCGGAAGCGCTTGAGCTTTTCCGGATCCTTCAGCGCTCCGGCCCATTCACACTCGTACTGATCGACCACGTGCTGCATCTGGGCTTCGAGCTCGTCACCCAGCCCCAGGCTGTCCTCGAGAATCACCGCCTTGAGATAGTCGAGCCCGCCTTCCAGGTTCTCGCGCCATACCGAGGTGCGCTGAAGTCGATCGGCGGTGCGGATATAGAACATCAGCAGCCGGTCGATGATGCGCAGCAGCTCGGTGTCGTCGAGATCGGTGGCGAACAGCTCCGCATGGCGCGGACGCATGCCGCCATTGCCGCAGACATAGAGATTCCAGCCGTGCTCGGTGGCGATCACGCCGACGTCCTTGCTCTGGGCTTCGGCACATTCCCGCGTGCAACCGGAAACGGCGAACTTCAGCTTGTGCGGCGAACGCAGGCCCTTGTAGCGATTCTCGATAGTCAGTGCCATGGCGACGCTGTCCTGAACGCCGTAGCGGCACCAGGTGTTGCCGACGCAGGACTTCACCGTGCGGGTGGATTTGCCGTAGGCGTGGCCGGTCTCGAAGCCGGCGGCGATCAGCTCGCTCCAGATGTCCGGCAATTCATGCAACTGGGCGCCGAACAGATCGATACGCTGGCCGCCGGTAATCTTGGTGTAGAGATCGTACTTCTTGGCTACCGCGCCGATGGCGATCAGCTTGTCCGGGGTGATCTCGCCACCGGGAATGCGCGGAACCACCGAATAGGTGCCGTTCTTCTGCATGTTGGCCATGAAGGTGTCGTTGGTGTCCTGCAGCGGCACCAGCGATGGGTTCGTGATCGGCGCGTTCCAGCACGAGGCGAGGATCGAGGCGACGGCCGGCTTGCAGATGTCGCAGCCCATCCGGCCTTTACCGTGACGCGCGTGGAGCGCCTCGAAGCTTTGAATGCCTTCGACCCGGATGAGGCCGTAGAGCTCCTGGCGGGTGTAGGCGAAGTGCTCGCACAGGCTGCGGTCGACTTCGACGCCACGGCTTTCCAGCTCGTGTTCGAACACTTGCTTGAGTAGTGCCGTACAGCCGCCGCAACCGGTGCTGGCCTTGGTGTCGGCCTTGAGCGTGCCGAGATCCGTGCAGCCGGCCTCGACCGCCTGACAGACCGCCCCTTTGGAGACGTTGTGACACGAGCAGATGGTCGCTGTCTCGGGCAGGGCATCGGCACCCAGCGTCGGCGCGCCTTCGGTGCTGGGGAGGATCAGCGCGGCCGGATCCTTGGGCAGTTCCAGGCCGTTGCTGTAGTACTGCAACAGGGTATCGTAGTAGCTGTTGTCGCCGACCAGCATGGCACCGACCAGCTTCTTGCCATCGCTGGAGACCACCAGCTTGCGGTATTCCTGCTTGATCTGATCCAGATAGCGGTACATGCGAGCCCCGGGGGTGCGGTCGCCATGCGCATCGCCGATCGAGCCGACATCGACGCCGAGCAGCTTCAGCTTGGTGCTCATGTCGGCGCCCTGGAAGGTGAGTTCGCCCTCGACCAGGGTGTCGACGGCGGCCTTGGCCATCTGGTAGCCGGGGCCCACCAGGCCGAAGATGCTGTCCTGCCATAGCGCCACTTCGCCGATGGCCAGAATGTTCGGATCGCTGGTGCGGCAGTTGTCGTCCACCACCACGCCGCCGCGCTCGCCGATCTCCAGCCCGCAATCCCGGGCCAGCCGATCCTGGGGGCGGATGCCGGCGGAGAACACGATCAGGTCGGTTTCCCACACTTTCTCATCCTGGAAAACCATGCGGTGCTGGTGGTCCTGGCCGTCCTCGATACGCTGAGTGGCCCGGCCCGTCAGTACCTGAACCCCCAACTGCTCGATCTTTTCGCGCAGCAGATCGCCGCCTTCGGTGTCGACCTGCATCGGCATCAGGCGCGGCGCGAACTCCACCACGGCGGTGTCGAGATTCAGGCCGCGCAGGGCATTGGCGGCCTCCAGCCCCAGCAGGCCGCCACCGACGACCACGCCACTGGAAGCCGTTTCGGCCGCGGCGCGGATCGCATCGAGATCGTCCAGAGTACGGTAGACGAAACAGTTGGGGCGGTCGTTACCCGGAATCGGCGGCACGAAGGGGTAGGAGCCGGTCGCCAGGATCAACTGGTCGAAAGCGTGGCCGCCACGTTCGGTGACGACGAGGCGGGATTCACGGTCGATGGCGCTGACGGCTTCTCCCAGGCGAAGGTCGATGCCATGTCTGGCGCAGAAGTCCGCTTCGCCCAGGGCCAGGGCATCGGCATCGCTGCCGGTGAAGTAGTCTGATAGATGCACGCGATCGTAGGCGCGGTGGCGTTCCTCGCCGAAGACGGTGATGGCGTAGTGCTGATGCGCCTGGCGTTCGACCAGCTGCTCCAGACAGTAGTGGCCGACCATGCCATTGCCGATCACGATCAGGCGAGGCTTGCGGGGCGGGGTCGGGGTGTCGGCTTCGAAGGTCATGCCGCTTCCTCCAGTGAGTGTTGAGTGTCTTCGGTCAGGCGTTGCGCGACATCGCTCGCGCCGAACAGCAGCAGATCGCGATGGTGGCCGAGATCCGCACCGGCTCGGGACAGCTGAAACAGCGCCGGACCATCGCCGGTATCGCCGTAGAGCACGGCGCCGATCAGTCGGTCGTTGCGAAGCAGCAGGCGGCGATAATCGCCGCCTTCCGGGTCGGCGTAGGTCAGGATGTCGTCGTCGGGTTCCGCCTCGACGGGGCCGAACGCGTAGAGAGAGATGCCGGCGACTTTCAGCCGCGTGGCGCAGGCGCTGTCGCTGTAGGGTTGCGGCGTCTGGCCGCCGAGGAGATCCGCCAAGGTCTCGACCTGCTGCCAGATCGGCTCGACCAGGCCCACCGTGGTGCCGTCGAATTCGCAGCATTCACCGATGGCATGAATCCGGGGATCGCGGGTAGTCAAGGTGGCATCGACGCAGATGCCGGCGCCGACATCGAGACGGGCCAGGCGGCCGAGCTCGGCGTTGGGCGTGATGCCGGCGGCCACCACCACGCAGTCGGCGGCCAGTCGGCGGCCGTCGGTCAGTCGCACGGCCTGGACGTTGCCCTGGGCGTCGGCGTCACAGCCGGACAGGCTCGCATGGGTCTCTATCGTCAGCCCGCGCCGTTCGAGCGTGTCACGCAACCAGGTGGCGGCGGTGACATCGAGCTGGCGGTTCATCAGTCGATCGCCGCGCTGCAAAAGCGTGACCGCCAGGCCACGCTTGCGCAGGCCCTCCGCCGCTTCCAGCCCCAGCAGCCCGCCGCCGACGACCACCGCCCGGCTGCCCGATGATCGGGCGATCAGCCAGTCGACATCGTCGAGATTGCGAAAGCCGCCGACGTTACCCAGCTCGATGCCGGGAATAGCCGGCAGCGTGGGGCGTGAACCGGTGGCAATGACGAGACGGTCGTAGTGAACCGGGTCGCCGATGTCGGTATGGACACGTCGATGGGTACGGTCGATCGTCACCACGCGCTCGCCCAGCCGCCACTCGACGCTGGCGGACATCTCGTCGCTCAGCCGGGTATCGAGGGAGTCGCGTTCGATCTCGCCGGCCAGCCACGGCGACAGCAGGATCCGGTTGTAGGCCGGTGAAGCCTCCTCGCCGATCGTGGTGATGTGAATCGGCCGGGTCGGACGGTCCTGTAGCGCCTGCAGCAGCCGGTGTCCGGCCATGCCATTGCCGATGATCACCAGATGTTCTCCGGCATCGGGTGGTGCTTTGGATGGCGCATCGGCTGGTGCTTTGGATGGAGCATTGGCTGGTGCTTTGGATAGAGAAAGGGCGGTCCTGCTCATGTTGATCCCCCGTCAAGCGACGTTTTCAAGCGCAGACGTTTTCCGAGTTCGGAAGAGACGCCTGGAAAAACGGCGGCGCAACGCAAAAGGCACCTGATGACACGGAGTATTGAACTCCGCGGCATCAGGCGCCTTTGCCTGAATATCGATGTGCCTGAATATCGATGCGACGCCCGAGAGCCGACGAATGCAGTGGCAACCGTCAGCCTGCCGGGGCGTGCCATGGCTATCTGGCGCGACGCTGCCTCGATGCAGCGCCGGCCTGGCGATCGCGACCGCCATTGGTCGCCGATGGTGGAACTCAAGCGAAGGCCATGCCAGTTCGCCGATCTTCAAATCGATTCAGTGGCTTGGTAGCAACGAGCGCTATCGAAAGCGGGCAGGAAGAGGGCGGATGGGCGCTGGCCTGCGCAACGCCGGTGCAACGTTGCGCGCTTTCGCACCAAAGGTTGGCATGAACGGCCCGAGATCGGATCTCTCGATTTCGAGGCGCGGGGTGGGCGTGGCTGCAGAAGATTGTCGAAAAAGGAAAAAGCGGCCGGTGGCCTGCTTATTGCTTCGATCTTTTACCCAGGTGTGCCAGTTGCCAACGTCGGCAACGAGCAGCGCTCCGGCACGCAACAACGGCAATGATCACGACGCACCGCGGATACCGGCAGGATCACGCGGCAGCAGGCAAAGAGGCCTGACCTCACGTTCAGCGTGAAGTCAGGCCTCTTTGCGTTTCAGGGAGGCGTTCATGCCCAATCCGTACAGCACGACCGATCCACAGCCTCGGCGAACGACGCCCCGCGAGTCGTTCGGCGACACTGGCTTCTCTTTCGAGTGCACCGCCACCAGATCCTCTTCCGAGAGCACCACGACCTGCCCGTCTTACAAGGGCACCACGACCTGCCCGTATTGCGGCGTCGGTTGTGGCGTTGTTGCGACAGTCGAGAACGGTACGCTGACCGATGTCGCCGGGGATCCGGCTCACCCAGCCAACCAGGGGCGTCTCTGCGTCAAGGGCAGTGCGCTGCACGAGACGCTGGGCGAGCGGGGGCGCCTGTCGCATCCCGTCGTCGATGGCGAAGCGGTGGGTTGGGACGAGGCGCTGCAGTGCGTCGCGTCACGGCTGGCATCGACGCAGCGCGAGCATGGCCGGGAGACGGTGGCAGCCTATCTCTCCGGACAGCTGCTGACCGAGGATTATTACGTTGCCAACAAGCTGTTCAAGGGCTTCCTGGGAACGCCTCATGTCGATACCAATTCGCGGCTTTGCATGGCTTCGGCGGTGGCTGCCTACAAGCGGTCTTTCGGCGCCGACGCGGTACCTTGCTGTTATGAGGATCTGGAGTGCGCGGAACTGGTCGTGCTGGTCGGCTCCAACCTGGCCTGGAATCATCCGGTGATCTATCAGCGGCTGAAGGCCGCCAAGCAGCGCAACCCGCTGATGCGCATCGTGGTGATCGACCCCCGGGTGACAGACAGCTGCGAAATCGCCGACCTCTATCTCGGTATTGCGCCCGGCAGCGATGCCCGGCTGTTCAACGGGCTGCTGGCCTGGATGCACGCCGCTGGCCGGGTCGACCGGATCTATCTAGAACGCCATACCCGAGGCTTCGAAGAGACGATGCAGGCTGCCTGCGAGGACGATGTCGGCATCGAGGCGGTCGCTCGCGACTGCGATGTCGACGCCGAGCGGCTGGAGACCTTCTTCTACTGGTTCGCCACGCAACTGCACGTGGTGACACTCTATTCCCAGGGCATCAACCAGTCGAGCAGTGGCACCGACAAGTGCCAGGCGATCATCAACTGCCACTTGGCGGGCGGCAAGATCGGGCTGCCGGGCGCGGGGCCGTTTTCGATCACCGGCCAGCCCAATGCCATGGGCGGGCGCGAGGTCGGAGGTCTGGCCAACCAGCTCGCGGCGCACATGGACTACCACACGCCGGGAGCCATCGATCGGGTCACCCGATTCTGGCGCACCGAGACGCTGACGCCGACCTTGCCCGATGTGCCGGGTTTCAAGGCCACCGAGCTGTTCGACGCCATCGAGCGAGGGGAGATCCGGGCGGTCTGGATCATGGCGACGAACCCGGTGGTCAGCCTGCCCGAGGCCAATCGCATCAAGCGCATCCTGGCGGCGTGCCCGCTGGTGATCGTTTCCGACTGTATGGCGAATGCCGAGATCCTGGAGGTCGCGGACATCGTGCTGCCGGCCACTGGCTGGTCGGAAAAGGATGGCACCGTCACCAATTCCGAGCGCTGCATTTCCCGCCAGCGCGGGTTGCTGCCGCCGCCTGGCGAGGCGCGTCACGACTGGTGGATCATGACCCAGGTCGCCGCACGTCTCGGCTTTGCCGAGGCATTTCCCTATGTCGATCCCTTCGAGATCTTCGACGAACATGCCCGGCTCTCCGGTTTCGAGAACGCGGTCGAAGGCGAGGGTAGCGAAAGCGACGGCGCCATTTGGCGGCCGTTCGACATTTCGGGGCTGGCGGGGCTGGATCGTGCCGGCTACGACGGCCTGGCACCGGTTCAATGGCCGGTGACCGCCGCGGCCCCCGCGGGCACGCCACGGCTATTCGAGAACGGCCGCTTCGCGACGCCCGATGGCCGTGCCTGGCTGTTGCCGGTTCGTCCGCAGGCGGTACGCCAGGAACTGACCCGGGAAAGGCCGCTGCGCCTGAACACCGGTCGGGTACGGGATCAGTGGCATACCATGACGCGGACGGCGCGGGCCTCCCGCCTGATGAACCATCGCGGCGAGCCCTTCGTCGACATTCACCCGCTGGATGCCGAACGCCTCGGCGTCGCCGACCAGCAACTGGTCGAGCTGACGGGGGGCGATGGTCTCTATCGCGGCCGGGCCAGAATCGCCAAGTCCCAGCGGCCGGGGGAGCTGTTCGCGCCGATGCACTGGAACGACGCCTTCAGCGGCCAGGCCAAGGTCAATGGCCTGGTGGCGGCGGTCGTCGATCCGATCTCCGGGCAGCCTGAATCGAAGCAGGCTGCAGTCAGCCTTCGTCCGCTGCCGATCTCCTGGGAAGCGACATTGATCGTCGCCGCCGACATCGCGGCCGAGATCGCGCCCGCTATCGCGCCCGCCATAGAGAGTGGGCGCGAAGACTACGCCTACTGGGCTCGGATTCCTCTCGACCATTCCGTGCGCTGGCAGCTTGGCGGTCAACCGGATGCCGCGGGACGCGACTGGCTGGCATGGGCCGAGTCCCATCTGCCCGGGCCGGTCTCGCAGTGGAGTCACGACGAAGCGCGCGGGCGCCTGCGCGCCAGCGGTATCGATAACGGCCGGCTGCGCTGGTGGTTGATGGTCGGGCCACCGGAGGGGCTGCCGTCGTTGCGCTGGCTGGACGACTGCTTCGCCAGCGAAGGCGACCAGTTGCTCGATCGAGAGACGCGGCGTCGCATCCTGGCCGGCTGTGCCAGCGGCGCGCGCAGCGACGGCCCGATCGTCTGCAGCTGTCATCAGGTCGGCCAGAATTCGATCATTGCCGCCATCCGCGCCGGCGATACCAGCGTCGAGGCGCTGGGTGCACGCCTCGCCTGCGGTACCCAATGCGGTTCCTGCCAACCCGAGCTGAAAGCCCTGCTCGAAGAAGAGACACAAGAGGAGATGGCCGATGCCAGCCTATGATGCAACTCAAGGCAATACGCGCGGGAAGAGGCTGGAGACGGCCGGCTGGATGGCTCGGCTCTATCAGGCGGCTCGAAACCGAGTCGTGACCACGAGATCGACGAGAAACGTCGTCGACTCGGCTGACGATGCCGGCCGGGTTTCGCTGGTCGGCGCCGGGCCCGGCGCCGCGGATCTGCTGACCGTACGAGCCCTGCGACGAATCGAGGCCGCACACGCCGTGGTCTATGACCGGCTCGTCGGCCCCGACATTCTAGCCTTGCTGCCCCGGGGCTGCGAGCGCTACTACGTCGGCAAGGCGCGTGGCAACCACAGCGTGCCCCAGGCGGAGATCGGCACGCTATTGGTGCGGCTCGCCGCCGAAGGAAAGCGGGTGGTGCGTCTGAAAGGTGGCGATCCCGGAATCTTCGGGCGCATGGGCGAGGAGCTGGCAGCGCTGGCCGAGGCCGGCATCACCCCCGACATCGTGCCCGGGATTACCGCCGCGTCCGGCGCCGTTGCTGCCATGGGGCTGCCGCTGACCGACCGCGCTCACGCCCAGCAGGTTCGCTTCATTACCGCGCAGGCGTGCCGGGACGATGTCTCCCTCGACTGGCACGCGCTGGCCCGGCGTGACGAGACGCTGGTGTTCTACATGGGGTTGAGTCGTGTCGAGACCATCTGCGAAGGGTTGATCGGCGCCGGGCTGCCGTCCGACTGGCCCATCATGCTGATCGCCAACGCCTCGCTGCCGCAGCAGCAAAGGCTGGTGGGCACGTTGGCGGACATGCCGCGAACGCTTGCCGCCAACCCGATGCCGTCGCCGTGCCTGATCGTGGTCGGCAGCGTCGTCGAGATGATCCCTTCTACCGCTGACCAGCTCTTGAGCCTCGAACGCCCGGTTTGACTGGGCAGTTCGAGGCGGGCGGCGTAGACTTCGCGGCTTTCCGAACGCCAGGAGTCTACGCGTGAGCCAGTTACCGCCTTGCCCGCAATGCGGGTCCGAATATACCTACGCCGACAGCCAGCTTGTCGTCTGCCCCGAATGCGGCCATGAGTGGTCCGAAGCAGAAGCGGCGGTCGACGAAGGACACGCAAGCGTCGTGACCGACGCCCATGGCACGCCGCTGGCCGATGGTGACAGCGTCACCGTGATCAAGGATCTGAAGGTCAAGGGTTCTTCCCTGGTGGTGAAAGTCGGCACCAAGGTCAAGAATATCCGCCTGGTCGATGGTGATCACGATATCGATTGCAAGGTCGATGGTGTCGGCGCCATGAAGCTGAAATCCGAGTTCGTCAAGAAGGCCTGAACCGACGTCAGGCCTTCGGTGGATCCATCGGGCTTCTTTTCCCGTCGACCGGCTCGGGATTCGTCATCACAGGCGGGGGACCACAATGGCTTGGAAGATCGCACGGTTGAATCGCGATGACACGCTCGGCATTGAAACGGTGTCGCGTTGGACCTTCGACGCCTGGGGCGGACTTCACCCGCACACGACGTTCGAGGAGTGGCGGAACGAAACCCGCAACGACTGCGGTGCCAAAGGCGTGCCTTCGATATTCGTGGCCATGAGCGCCGGAAAGCCGATAGCTACCGGGAGCCTGACAGTCAGCGACATGAGCATTCGGCCCGCCATGGGGCCTTGGCTCGCCTCCGTTTTCGTCCTGCCGGCCTGGCGCGGCCGCGGTATCGCCTCGGCACTGGTGGCGACGGTGGAAGCGGAGGCCCGGGAAGCGGGTTGTCGACGACTTCATCTCTATACGCCGGACCAGATGGCGCTCTACGCGCGGCTGGGTTGGGTGCCCTCCGAATCTCTGACCTATCGTGGCGAGCGCGTCACGCTGATGCACCGAAATCTCTGAAAAGAGCCGCTACCCGGAGGCAGCGGCGAAGATCGCATGGACGCGCGATGAAGCAGGACCTGGTCGTGATGGCCAAAGGGGCGCCGCTCAGCCGGCAGCGGTTTCCCGCTCGACATCGCGCTCGACGCTGCGCTCGCCGTCGGCCTGATGATAGGCCTGGCGCTCCTCGGCCTCCGTCGTCGGAGAAAAGCGCACCGCCAGCGCGAACAGCGAGGCGGCGATGACCGTCAGCCCCAGATAGAAAAGTCCCTGTTGATAGGAAAGGGACTCCGAACGAAACAGGAAGCCGGCTGCCACGGCGCCTGCGTTGCCGCCGGCACCGACGATCCCCGCGACGGCACCCAGCGCCTTCTTGTTGATGAACGGTACGACACCGAAGGTGGCGCCCTCCGCCATCTGCACGAACAGGCTGAAGACCAGCATGATGCCGATCGCCACGGCCAGGGTCTGCATCTGGGCGAAGCCGGTCAGCGCGATGCCCTCGCACAGCAGCGCGATGAACAGCCAGCGGACCCGTCCCTTGAGCCCGCCGTTGCGGGCGAACAGGTCGGAGAAGATGCCGCCCAGCGTGCGCGCGAACAGGTTCATCAACCCGAACAGGCCGGCGATCAGCCCTGCCGTGGCGAGGTCGAGCGAGAACGTATCGAAGAAGTAGATGGCAGCGATGTTGTTGATCGTGAGTTCGACGCCGAAGCAGGCCGCGTAGACCACGAACAGCGCCCATACGCGGATATCCTTGGCGGCGGCGGCGAAGCTTTGCAGGGCGCCGTGTTCACGGGTGGCTGGCGGCAGTTCGCCGCGGGCCCGCAGATCGCTGAAATTGCCGTCGGGTGCATCCTGGGTAAAACGGTAATAGGCCAGGCCGGTCAGGAACAGCACGATACCGGGCACGACCATCGCCAGCCGCCAGCCCAGCGTTTCGCTGACGCCCAGCATCAGCACGCCGGAAAACACCAGCGGCATCAGGATCTGGGTGGTGCCGCCGCCGAGATTCCCCCAGCCGGCGGTCGTGGCGTTGGCGGTGCCGACCACGTTGGGAGCGAACATCATCGTGGAGTGATACTGGGTGATGACGAAGGAGGCCCCGATCGCGCCGATGGCGAGGCGGGCCAGCAGAAAGGTTTCGAAACTGTCCGCCAGGCCGATCGCCATCACCGGCAGCGACCCGAGGCAGAGCAGCCAGGTGTAGGCCTTGCGCGGGCCGATGCGATCACAGAGCAGACCGATGACCAGGCGCACGAGAATGGTGATCGCGACCGAAGCGATGATCGTGTTGCCGATCTGGGTCTTGGTCAGGCCGAGATCGTCGCGGACGACGGCCATGAGCGGGGCGATGCCGAACCAGCCGAAGAAGCAGACGTGGAAGGCGAACCAGGAGAGATGGAAGGCTCGCATCTGAGGGGTGGAAAAGCTGAACAGACGTATCTTGTTGGCTTTGTGACGGATGTCCATGAAGATCACTCTCCGATGGTGGCGACGACACCGGCCGGTGCCGAGGGCATGAAAAAACGGCGCCCATCTCTCGTCATGCGGTGCATGAAGAGCGATGGACGCCGTTGTCCGTTGCGTCAGCCGGTCGACCTTGACCGTGCTTCAGCGAATGTCTGGCTCGGAACCGTTGGAGCAGGCTCCTGTCGGGCCGCCATTGGCCCGGACTTCTCTATCCAAGCAGAAGCCGTACCAGAATCCTCGAAAAGGCGTCGATTCAAGTAGATAAGGTGTGAAGTCGAAGGCGGGCAGGCACCAATGCGTCCTGACGGCAGGCAGGATCGCGACCCGACGGTGCAGCATGTGGGAGGCGTGCACCAGCGGGTGGCGTGGAAAGACGATGAGGGCTCAGGAACGCTCTCGAGACAGCATGTCGACGAGGTCGATCACGTTTCGGGCCACTTCGATCAACGGCTTGCTCTGGTCCATGGCGGTCTTGCGCATCAGGCGGTAGGCCTCTTCCTCGGAGAGGCGCTGATGGGTCATCAAAAGCCCCTTGGCGCGGTCGATCTGCTTGCGATCGCGCAGCGTCTTGCGCGTGCTCTCGAGTTCGTCGCTGATCTGCTGCAATCTTGCGTGTTGCGTCTGCACCAGGCCGACCAGCGAACGGCTGAAGCGTGACTCCATGGTGCTGGCCGTCAAAGCTCCCAGGCTCGAGGCCGGCTCTGCGTCCGGCACTTCCAGCAGCAGGTTCACCGGTGCCGCCCAGAGCTCGCCATTGAGCGCTTCGCGCAAGCCGGCGCTGTTCTCTATCTCGCGCTCGGCCTGATGAATCCGGTCACGACAGCTGCGTTGCAACTCCTCGACCAGGCGATCCTCGATGTCTTTCATGGCATCGATCCGCTGGGTCATGATGGCGTACCACTGTTCCCCGGGATCATCGAGATCGTTCGGCAGCGGGGTGGCCTGGATGGCCAGATCGCGCAATTGAGCGATGGCCAGATGGATCGGCTGGTCGAGCTCTTGCTGCCAGTGCGAGAGCAGCTCGGTACTGGCGAATTCGCCGAAGGTCTCGAAGCAGCGGTGTTGGGCATCGATCAGCTGCTGCAACGTCTGGCGGTGCGCATCGTCGAACACGCCGAGCGTGAAGCCGAAGGCGCCACAGGCTCGTTCCTGTCCGGCGAGCTCCTTGCCCTGGATGAAATGAAACAGACACACCAGCACGCGGGTGATCTCGGTGTCGCTGGCGGTATCCGCCGCCTCGAAGATCACCGACAGCAGATTGCTGATCAATCGGTTGAACAGGCGCACCGCATCGTCGGCCGTGAGGCGCTGCGCCTCGATGTCGTCGCGAATCGGCGGAAGCGAGTCGAATCCGTGCCACACCGCCGCGATGCGGGTCAGCAGGCGAGCGTTGGCGAGATGGCGTGACGTGCGGTTGGCGTCGTCGAAGGAAGCCCACTCGTCCAGGCGCCGTCGCAGCGTCGCTTCCGCCAGCCGGCTATCGGCGATGCGCTGCTGGCGCTGGTGCGTGAAACGCCGGCCAGCGGAACCGAGATAGATCGTGGAGGCGCCACGTTCCCGCTGCAGGGCATGGACGAAGCGGCAGATATCGCCGACCACGGCAGCGGTTTCCGCCAATCCGGACAGTTGCTCGATTTCCGAGAATTTGGCTGCTCGCAGCAGCCGTTCGGTCGCATTCATGAATCACCGCATCCCGTCTCAACTTGTTATTGTCAATACCGTATGAGCAGAGCGTACGTTGGCGTGAGGGGAGAGTTCGACCAACGTCGAATATGACTCTACCGCGTACGTCCGATCGGCGCACGCGAAGACGGGAAGAGAGTCGATGAGACGCCACGCTCGAGGCGCGGCGATGAAGGCGTTCGGGGGAAGTGGAGCGCGTCGATCGGAAGAGGGCTCGATCGATGCGCGCACGATCAAGCCCGGCGGCGCGGGGAATCAATGCAGGAGGCGAGGCCGGTATGGCGTGCTCAGGGCTCTTTCGAGCGCACCTCGTATTCGCCATCGAGCACCTGCTGGGCACGCCCGGCCGAGTGGGCACTGCCGCCGTCGGGATCGGCGCTACCGCCGGCATATTGCGCTCGAGAGGCGCGGAACTGCTCTGCACGCTTTTTCATGCGATGGCGAAGAAACGGCAGCATCGCCCAGCCGACGACCAGAAAGAACAAGCCGAGCAGGGTGCCGACAATCAGCATGACGCCGAAGAGCAGCCAGGTGAACAACAGGCGAAGGCCTCCGGCACCCTGGCTGGGGCGAGTCTGCTGAACGCGCTCGCGCCATTGTTGCGCGGCACGCCAGGCGGCGTTGCCGGTATCGTGGCGGTTATCGGTCATCCACTTTCTCCTCGGTTGCTGAGAGGGTGTTTACAAAACAGGCGAACGAAGGCAAGACAAGGCAAAATTGGCCGAAAACACGGAGTTTACATGGAGTAAATGAGTATTTGAGGCCGATTTTAACGCTGGATTGTCGAGTGCAGCCCTTTTGTCAACACCCTCTGAGGTCGGCAGCGTTGTGATCATCTGCTCAACTCGTCCCGATGCAGGTCGAGATCGAGTTCGTTCTGCTGCGCGTTGTAGCCTTCTATCTCGATGCGACCATCACTGTCGACTTCGAGTTCCGCGAAATGTTGCATGCCGCGATTCTGGGCCTGGGCCAACGCGTTCTGCAACTCTTCGGCCGTCAGGCTCCAGTCCGGGATGTTCGATTGACGCTGACTTTCCCGCATCAAGGCACCGTCGTCCAGCGCCATCGAGACGTCCAGTTCCCAGCCGTCATCGCGCCACCCTTCGACCTCGAGCCGGTTGTCGTCACGATCCACATCCAGCTTTTCGTAATGGGTGAAGCCATAGCTTTCGGCGCTGTCGAGCAGCGTCTTCAATTGACTGTAGGATAGCGTCGCCTCGTCGGCCAAGGCGCTGGCACTGATTCCGCTTCCCAGTGCAACGGCAGGCAACACCCATAGACGGTATTTCATGATCGATCTCCTGAAGTTCGATATCGGTAGACGCGTTCTTCGCGATGGACCGGCCTTGTCGATAACCATCGTTATACTCGGGGTGACCTTGACGCGAACTGAAAGAGACATTCATCCGGGGTTCATCGTCTACAGCCGTGATACGCCCGGGCGGTGGCGTGTCGCGGGCTGACGTATTCATGTCGGATTCATCGCCTTTGCGGCACACTGCCGACATGAAACTTCGCAAACGTCTCTTACCGTTGATCCTGACGCTGCTCACGAGTGGCGGGATACTTCCGTTGGCCAGTGCCGATGACGATGATTGGCGCGATCTCCACCAGGAGGTCAAGAAGGGGCATCTGGTCGGCATCGGCGAGATCATGGACTGGCTGGAAGCCCGCTACGAGGGACAGATCCTCGAGGTCGAACTGGAGCAGGAAGACGACCGGATCGAGTACGAAGTGGAAATGATCGGCCCCCGGGGGCAGGTCGTCGAATTCGAGTTCGATGCCACCAATGGCGAGTTGCTGAGTGTCGAAGGAGTGAATATCGAGGCGATGAGGAAGTCGCCTTAGCCTGTCGCCGATACTGGCGATATCCGGCCGGAGCCGCCTTTTGACATGGACGAACTCCGCCAGGGACGATCGTTGCAGTGAAAGATGAGTCTTGAATCAGGGAGTCGGTAAATGAAGGTACTGCTGGTCGAGGATGATGCGGCACTGGCCGAGGCGTTGGCAGCTGCGCTGGCCGAGGCCGGCCTGCTGATCGAATCGACGACCACCGGGCAGGAGGCTGACTTCCTGGTGCGCACCGAGCGCTACGATGCGGTCATCCTCGATCTCGGGCTGCCCGACGGTGATGGGACGCGCTGGCTCTCCCAGTGGCGCGAGGACGCGATCGATCTGCCGGTGCTGGTGCTGACGGCACGTGAACGCTGGTCTGACAAGGCGGCCGGCTTCTCCGCCGGCGCCGACGATTACGTCGTCAAACCGTTCGAGACCGCCGAGGTACTGTTCCGGTTGCGAGCGCTGGTTCGCCGCAGTCACGGTCACGCTCATCCGGTGATTCGGATCGGGAAGCTGACCCTGGATACCCATTCGGGCAGCGTCTCGCTGGCCGGGCGACCGATCACGTTGACCGCGCAGGAATCCCGCCTGCTTTCGTACCTGATGCATGCCTCGCCGCGTATCGTCAGTCGCGCCGAGCTGGTCGAGCATGTCTACAACCGCGATCACGAGCCCGACTCCAATGTCATCGACGTCCAGATCAGCCGCCTGCGGCGCAAGTTCGGCCGCGCCCGGATCGAGACGCTTCGGGGTCAGGGCTACCGCCTGGTGGATCTCGAGGCCGAGGCTTGAAAGACCAGAACTCGAAAGGCCAGGACTCGAAAGCCCAAAGCTCGAAAGGCCAAGACTCGAAAGGCAGCGTCCTGAAACGCTGGCGGCCTCGCTGGATATCGCGCTGGGGGGAGCGGTTGCGGCTGGCGCCGTTGGGGGCGCGCCTGCTGGTGGCCTCGCTGCTGCTGGTCATCGTGCTGCTTCCGCTGGCCGGCGTCGGGTTGAGCTACACCTTTCGGCAGTCCGCGACGGCCTCTTTCGATACCCGTCTCGAATCCCTGCTCAATGCGCTGTTGGCCGGCATTCAGGTCGACAGTATCGGCCAACGTCTGCAATTGAACCGTTCGCTGGGCGATGCTCGCTTCGATCGCGTCTATTCCGGCTGGTATTGGCAGGTGAGCAACGGCAGCGATCTCACCCTGACGTCGCGTTCGCTGTGGGACCAGCGCCTGCCGATTCCCGAGCACCAAAGTGGTTTGGCCGTCTACGAGGTCGAAGGCCCGCGCGATGACGACTTGCGCATGATCGAACGTGGCCTGCGCTTGCCGGGGCACCAGGACGTGATCCACGTGGCCCTGGCCGGATCGACCGCGGAACTCAACCATGAGGTCGAGCGCTTCGAGCGCCTGCTGATCGTGTCGCTGGCCACGTTCGGCGTGCTGCTGCTGGCCGGGTTGGCACTGCAGATGCGCTGGGGGCTCGCGCCGCTGCGGCGGATGTCGGCCAATCTGCGGGCGGTGGAGGAAGGGGATATCGAGCGCCTGGACACGCAACTGCCGGTGGAACTGAAGGAGCTGGCGCTGGCCATGAACGGCGTGCTCGAGCGTGATCGGCGCCTGATCGAGCGCGGGCGCGCGGCGGCCGGCAACCTGGCACATGCGCTGAAGACCCCGGTCAGCGTGCTCAAGACGCTCTCGGAACGTTTTCCCGAGGCCCAGCGGCAGCCCATCAATACCGAACTGGCCCGGATCGACGATGCGGTGCGTCACCATCTGGCCCGCGCGTCGGCAGCCGGCGGCGTGGCGTTCTCGGGGCGTGTCTCGATCGGCGACGCGATCGCGCCGGTCGTTCAGGGGCTGGCCAGGCTGGCGGAACGACGCGGCATACGGTTCGATGCCGATATCGATCCGAACGCGGCGGCGCGCATCGACCCGCAGGACATTCAGGAGCTCACCGGGAACCTGCTGGAAAACGCCTTGCGCTGGGCGGACAGCCGGGTTTCGTTCAGTGTCTCCCGGGTATCGCAGGGCGTGCGCCTGCGGATCGAGGACGACGGCCCGGGCATGACCCGCGCCCAGGGGGAGTCAGCCCTGGCGAGGGGTGTCAGGCTGGATGCCCGCGGTTCTGGTTCGGGCCTGGGGCTGGCAATCGTCGAAGACCTGATGATGCTCTACGGCGGCACGCTGCGCCTGGAGCGTGCCGCCCTGGGCGGGCTGGCGGCGGATGTCTGGCTGCCGGCATCGCCGGTTTCGGCGCGAATCGGCGACACGGCCAGCCAGCCGCCGCCAGCCGACTGATTGCCGACCACACCATTGTCACTCGGCACTGTCGGGATTCGGCTGCCTCTGCTCCGGAATCAACGAGTACGAAGCTGGCCTCGCACCACGGTGCGGAAGCCGCGCTGTTCCGGTGACTGAATCGCCGCCAGCGCCAATTGCAGCGCCTGCTGCGCGATTTCCGGCAGGTTGTGATGAATGCAGGGAATCCGCACCCCGAACACGTCGCTGTGCTCAATGTCATCGATGCTGAACAGCTGGACGTCCCGCTGCGGCACGACTTCTTGCTCATGGCAGAGTTTCAGTACCGCCATGGTGATCTGGTTGTTGGCGCCGATGATTCCTTCCGGCCAGGGATGTTCCTGCAGATAGTCCCGCAGCGCCTGATAGGCGGGCTCGAAGCTGAAATCGCTATACACCACATCGAGCGATATCTGGCGGCTGCCGATCGCTTCCCGCAGGCCCGACATGCGGCCGATCGAGACCATCGAGTCGGCCGGCCCCGAGACCGCCAGCAACTGCTGCAGACCCTGCTCGAGACAGTAGCGCCCCGCCTGATAGCCACAGTCGAGATTATCGATGTAGACCCCGCCGTAGTGAGTCGCCTTGAGTTCGCGATCGACCAGCACGACCGGAATGCCCGCCGCCTCGAGGCGATCCAGATAGGCCGGGTGATAGTCGATGTCCGACGAGATGACCGAGAGAATGACCGCATCGACGGAGAACTCGATCAGCTTGCCGATCGCCTCGGCTTCCAGCGTCTCCGACTCGTAGGAATCGAAGACCAGCACGGTATAGCCGCGGGCTCTCGCCGCCAGCGTGATCTCTCGGGTCATGCGGCCGAAGAAGGGGTTGCTCATGTTGGGATTGACGACGCCCAGTGTCCGCGTGGTGGCGGCCTCGCGCTGAGTCGTCCGTGACGGCGACACATAGTTGAGCTCGCGCGCGATGCGCAATATCTGATCGCGCGTTTCGGCATGAACTTTTTCCGGCGAGGAAAACGTGCGCGAAACGGTGATCTTGCTGACCCCGGCCTGGCGGGCAATATCCGCGAGCGTGGTTCGAGGCATTGACCTCATCTCCCTGATAGCACCCGTGATTTTCTGACATCCAGGAGCGACGAACCTGGCCGTCATGCAGTGCGGTGTCAGCGGCTGGAAACCGCTGGTTCACTGCAATCATTCAATATCATTTCGTGTCATTTTCTATCATGGATAGCGTATTGGAGAGCTGCTTTTTCTGTACTACTTAAGTCTAAATGCGGCATTAAACATTGGTCTAATGGTTTTTAAATTATTGATTATAGAGGTTTTTTGTAAAATGAAATGACTTGCGTCAATCAGTGTTAACGCTATGATTTGATTCTGATGTCATGGGCGTCTGAACATGCATCGAATAAAACGCACGGTCGATCTTCGTCGTTACCCAACGCCAGCCTGGAGAGATCAGCTTCGATCATATCCGCAGGGTCGTCCGATACGCGGCGTGACAGCAGTCGAAAACGATAGCCGTCGACAAATAGCAACAACGAGCGCTACGAGAGGAATTCCAGATGAGACTTGCCCTGTTAGTTTCAGGCATCGGTATCGCGGGCCTGGGTGCCTGCTCCGCCGCCATGGCGCAGAGTACGGAGATCACCGTCGCCACCGTGAACAATCCCGACATGGTGACGATGCAGAGCATGATGTCGGCGTTCAACGAGGCGCACCCGGACATCAAGGTCAACTGGGTGACGCTGCCGGAAAACGAACTCCGCCAGAAGGTCACTACCGATATCGCCAGCGGTGCCGGCCAGTACGACGTCGTCACCGTCAGCAACTACGAGACCCCGATCTGGGCGCAGAACGACTGGCTGGCGCCGATGGAAAATCTGCCTGCCAGCTATGACGTCGACGATCTGCTCGAGCCGGTGAAAGATGGGCTGTCGGTGGATGGCACGCTCTACGCGCTGCCGTTCTATGCGGAGTCCTCGGTGACCTACTACCGCAAGGACCTGTTCGAGAAGGCCGGTATCGAAATGCCGGACAAACCGACCTGGACGCAGATCAAGGACTTCGCTTCCAAGATCCAGTCGTCCTCCGATGGCGTCTACGGCATCTGTCTGCGCGGCCTGCCGGGCTGGGGCCAGAACATGGCGCTGTTCGGCACCATGGTCAACAGCTTCGGCGGACGCTGGTTCGACATGGACTGGAACCCGCAGCTGACCAGCGATGAATGGAAGAATGCGGCCAACGCGTATGTCGAGCTGCTCAACGACTACGGCCCGCCGGGCGTGACCTCCAACGGCTTCACCGAGTCCGAGACGCTGTTCGCCAACGGCCAGTGCGGCATGTGGGTCGACTCTACCGTGGCGGCCAGCTATCTCAGCGACCCGGAGACGTCCCAGATTGCGGACAACGTGGGATTTGCCCAGGCGCCCTACGAAACCACCGAGAAGGGCTCCAACTGGCTGTTCACCTGGGCGCTGGCCGTGCCGCAGTCATCCAAGAATCAGGAAGCGGCGAAGACCTTCGTCGACTGGGCGACCTCCAAGGACTACATCCAGACCGTCGCGGCTGACAAGGGCTGGCTGGCGGTGCCGCCGGGAACGCGCCAATCCACCTACGCCAGCGAAGAGTACGTCGAGGCTGCACCGTTCGCGCCGCTGGTCGAGACGGCGATCAAGAGCGCCAGCCCGAACGACTCCAGCGCGCAGGAAGTGCCCTATACCGGCGTGCAGTTCGTCACCATCCCGCAGTTCCAGGCGATCGGTACCCGTGTCGGTCAGTTGATGGCGGCGATGCTGTCCGGTCAGAGCAGTGTCGACGAGGCGCTCCAGCAGGGGCAGACCTTCACCGACCGCATCATGCAGCAGACCGGCAAGCCGCAGTAAGCGACTCGCCTTTGGACACCGCCGGTCGGCCGATCGGCGGTGTCGCTGCGTAAGTCGGATCGTTTAGCTGGACCGTTTAGTCGGACTGTTTAGCCGGACCAGTGGTTGCGTCACGCAATCCCAAGCCACGGGAATCACGCATGAAAGCCATTTCTCGAACCGTCTCGACCGCCACGCCTTCTGCCGAGGTCACCGGGGCGCGCTCTTTCGCCCGTACCACACGGCTGTTGATGGCGCCGGCGGTCATCTTCCTGCTGATCTGGATGCTCGTCCCGCTGGCGATGACCATCTATTACTCGTTCCAGCAGTACAACCTGATCATGCCGATGTACAACGGCTTCGCCGGGTTGAACAACTTCGCGATTCTGCTGGGCGACCCCACGTTCTGGAAGTCGCTGGCCAATACCCTGATCATCGTCGCGGCCAGCCTGGTCATCACGGTGTGCCTGGGTCTGGCGCTGGCACTGCTGTTCAATCGCACCTTCGTCGGCCGTGGCGTGGCTCGCACGCTGGCGGTGGCGCCGTTTTTCGTGATGCCGGTGGTGACCGGCCTGATCTGGAAGAACATGCTGTTCCACCCGGTCTACGGGTTGTTCGCCTGGGTGGCGCGGCAGTTGGGGCTGGAGCCGGTCGACTGGCTCGCCCACTATCCGATGCTGTCGGTGATCATCATGATCACCTGGGAATGGACGCCGTTCGCGCTGCTGGTCCTGCTGACCGGCCTGCAGTCGCTGCCCGAAGACCAGATCGAGGCGGCCAGGCTCGATGGCGCCAATGCCTGGCAGGAGTTCCGCCATATCGTGGTCCCGCATCTGGGGCAGGTGCTCTATGTCGTGGTGATGCTGGAGAGCATCTTCTTCCTGACCTCGTTTGCCGAGATCTACACCACCACCAGCGGTGGCCCCGGGACCGCGACCACCAATCTGCCGTACTACATCTTCCAGACCGTGTTCCAGCAGAACGACATCGGCATCGCGTCGGCGGCCGCCATCGGCGCCGTGATCCTGGCGAACATCTTCGCCATCATGCTGATTCGCTTCATTGCCGGGAACCTCAACGCGGGAGCCGCACGATGAAATCGCAACGGTTTGCCAACACTGCCATGGGCGTGCTCGCGTGGGTCGTGGCGCTGCTGATCTTCTTCCCGATCCTGTGGCTGCTGCTGACCGCGTTCAAGACCGAGCAGCAGGCCTTCACGGTGGTACCGAACTTCTTCTTCTCGCCGACACTGGAGAGCTTCAAGACGGCCCTGGCGCAGGGCAGCGGCTACTGGCACTACGCCTGGAACTCCGCATTGACCGCCGTCGCCTCGACCGTCATCGGGCTGGCGCTGGCGGTACCGGCCGCCTACGCCATGGCTTTCTATCCCAACAAGCGCACCGACTTCCTGCTGGTGTGGATGGTCTCGACCAAGTTCATTCCGGCGGTCGGCGTCCTGATTCCGATCTATCTGGTCTATAGCGCGGTCGGACTGCTGGACAACGCCCTGGGGCTGACGCTTTTGTTCACCGCGATGAACCTGCCGATCATCGTGTGGATGGTCTACTCCTACTTCCGCGACATCCCCAAGGACATCGTCGAAGCCGCCGACATCGATGGCGCCAGCATCATGCAGACCCTGTTCAAGGTGGTATTGCCGCTGGCGCTGCCCGGACTGGCTTCGACCGGTCTGCTGGCGCTGATTCTGGCGTGGAACGAGTCGTTCTGGAGTATCACCATGACTGACCACAGCGCTGCAACGCTGGCGGTTTACATCGCCTCGTTCAAGAGCGCCGAGGGGCTGTTCTGGGCCAAGATGTCCGCCGCTTCGGTGCTGGCGATCGCGCCGATCATCGTGCTCGGCTGGTTCACGCAACGCCAGATGGTCAGAGGGCTGACCTTCGGCGCCGTCAAATGACCGGCGATCGTGCTGGTACCGAATTTCATCGAGAGGGTTAACGACATGGCCATCGTCGAACTCAAGAACGTCGCCAAACGCTATGAATCCCAACACAAGGGTTCAAGTAGCAACAACGCCGTCGACAATTTCAACCTCGTGACGCGCGACGGTGAATTCGTGGTGCTGGTCGGGCCTTCGGGCTGTGGCAAGTCCACCACCATGCGCATGATTGCCGGTCTCGAGCGCAACACCGGTGGCGAGATCCTGATCGGCGGCAAGGACGTCAGCCAGGTGCCGCCGAAAGAGCGCGATATCGCCATGGTGTTCCAGAGCTATGCGCTCTATCCGCACATGAGTGTGGCGGAGAACATGGGGTTCAGTCTGAGACTGAAGAAGCGCCCGGCCGAGGAGATCAAGCAGAAGATCGACGAGGCGGCGCAGACGCTGGGTATCGAACATCTGCTGGACCGCAAGCCGCGCGAGCTGTCCGGCGGTCAGCGTCAGCGCGTCGCGCTGGGACGGGCGATCGTGCGCAACCCGCAGGTGTTCCTGATGGACGAGCCGCTCTCCAACCTGGATGCGAAGCTGCGCGTCGATATGCGCGCCGAGATCGTCAAGCTGCACAAGCGGCTCAACGTGACCACGTTCTACGTCACCCACGATCAGGTCGAGGCGATGACCATGGGCGAGCGTATCGTGGTGATGAAGGACGGTGAAATCCAGCAGATCGATACGCCGATCAATCTCTACGACTTTCCGGCCAACCGGTTCGTGGCCGGTTTCATCGGCAATCCGTCGATGAACTTCCTGCGTGCCCGGCATGCCGACGGCGCGGTCAGCGGACCTGGCTTCGCCTTCACGCTGGACGCGGCCCACACCCAGGCCATGGCATCACGGCGTGTCGTCGATGTCTGGGTCGGCGTTCGTCCGGAACACCTGCGGATCGGCGACGCGGCCGGTGCCAATCGCGTCGAAGGTACGGTGGATGTCGTCGAGACGCTGGGCGCGGTGACCATGGTGCAACTGAGCGTGGGGGAACATGTCGTCACCGCGCAGTTGCCGGGCCATCAGACAGTTCGGATCGGCGACACGCTGACACTGACTTGCGACAGCGACAAACTGCACCTGTTCGACAGCGAAAGCGAGCTGGCCATCGGCCGCGAGTCGGCGGCGGCGTCTTCCGCGACTGCCGAAGCCTAGTCGAGCCTGCGTTGTGCTCAGTATCTTTCCCGGAGCAGTGACTTTTTCAGGAGAAACCCCATGGCATCGCTGAATTCGGCGGCTCTCGACCAACTCGACGGCGCCGTCGCCAAGCCTTCCTACGATCGTAGCCAGGTCACGCCGGGCATCGTCCACTTCGGTGTCGGCGGCTTCCATCGCGCCCACCAGGCGATGTATCTCGACGACCTGATGAACCGAGGCGAAGCGCTGGACTGGGGCATCGTCGGCGTCGGCGTCATGCCGGGCGACCGGCGCATGCAGGCGGCGCTGTCCGCCCAGGATCACCTCTATACGCTGGTGATCAAGCATCCCGAAGGGGAGTATCAGGCGCGAGTCATCGGCTCGATCATCGATTACCGATACGCGCCGGACGACATCGAGGACACGCTGGAGCTGCTGGCGGACCCGAAGATTCGCATCGTCTCGCTGACGGTGACGGAAGGGGGCTACAACTTCCACCATGTCACCGGCGAGTTCGATCTCGGCAACGAGGACATCAAGCACGACCTGGCCTCGCCACAGGCGCCCAGGACGACCTTCGGCATCGTCGCCGAGGCGCTGGCGCGCCGGCGTGAGCGGGGCATCGAGCCTTTCACGGTGATGTCCTGCGACAACATCCAGGGCAACGGCGAGGTGGCGCACAAGATGTTCGTGGCCTATGCCAAGGCGCGGGATGCGGAACTGGGCGACTGGATCGATGCCAACGTCCGTTTCCCCAACTCGATGGTCGACCGCATCACGCCGGTGACCACCGATGCCGACATCGAGGAGATCCACCAACGCTTCGGTATCGAGGACCGCTGGCCGGTGGTGTGCGAACCCTTCACCCAGTGGGTGCTGGAGGACCACTTCAACAGCGGTCGGCCCGCCTACGATCAGGTCGGCGTGCAACTGGTCGATGACGTCATGCCCTACGAGCTGATGAAGCTGCGTCTGCTCAATGCCAGTCACCAGGCGCTGACCTACTTCGGCTATCTGGCCGGCTATCGCTACGCCCACGAAGTGTGCAAGGACCCGCTGTTCGTCGACTTCCTGCTCGACTACATGAATCGAGAGGGCACGCCGACCCTGCGGCCGGTGCCGGGCGTCGACCTCGACGACTACAAGCGCACCCTGATCGCGCGCTTCGCCAACCCGGAGATCAAGGACACCCTGGCGAGACTGTGCGCCGAGAGTTCGGATCGCATCCCCAAGTGGCTGCTGCCGGTAATTCGGGAACAGCTGGCGCAGGACGGCGAAATCCATCGCAGCGCCGCGGTCGTGGCGAGCTGGGCTCGTTATGCCGAAGGCGTCGACGAGCAGGGCGAGCCGATCGTGGTGGTCGATCGGCTCAAGGACGAGTTGATGGCGATCGCCAAGCGCAACCGCGACGAGCCGACCGCGTTCATCGAGAATCGCCAGCTGTTCGGCGATCTGGTCGACGACGAACGTTTCCGCACGGCCTACCTCGATGCGCTAGAACGGCTGTACCGGGATGGTGCGCGTGCCTGCGTCGAGCATCTCGTCGCCAATTGACCTCAGCGACTGACGGGGTAAGGTCGGCGTTCACGCCGGCCATGGCGCCGGGCTGGAATCTGAACTGATCGAGGGATGGATGCGATGTATATCGGTGTGGATTGTGGCACGCAGAGCACCAAGGTCGTGGTGGTCGATGGAAGCGACGGCCGCATCGTTGGCGAAGCCTCTCGTCCCCACAGGCTGGAGCAGGGCGACCACGGCCGGCGGGAGCAGCGTATCGAAGAGTGGACCGAGGCATTTCGTGGCGCACTCGGGGAGGCGTTGAGCAACGCCGGCGTGGAGGCGGTCGCGGTCCGTGCCATCGGTATCTCGGGGCAACAGCACGGCATGGTCGCGCTGGATGGCGACGGCGTGCCGGTGCATCCGGCCAAGCTCTGGAACGATACCGAAACCGCGGAGTGGAACGAACGGCTGATCGACCGGCTCGGCGGGGAGCAGGGTTGTATCGACAAGCTGGGCCTGGTGCTGCAGACCGGCTATACCGCTTCCAAGATCGCCTGGCTGCGCGAGACGCATCCACAGGTGTATCGGCGGATCGC
The DNA here is from genome assembly GCF_036663415.1 of Salinicola sp. 4072. NCBI lineage: Bacteria > Pseudomonadati > Pseudomonadota > Gammaproteobacteria > Oceanospirillales > Halomonadaceae > Salinicola > Salinicola sp. 4072. Next base: position 152,454 of record NZ_JAXOVV010000005.1, read on the forward strand.
CACGCTGTTGCTGCCGCACGACTATCTCAATTTCTGGCTGACCGGGGAACGTGTCGCCGAGCCGGGCGATGCTTCCGGCACCGGCTACTTCGATACGCGCACGCGGACCTGGCGTCGCGACGTGTTCGAGATTATCGCCCCGGAGCTGGATGCCGACAGCGTGCTGCCCAGGCTGATCGATTCCCGCCAGGCGGTCGGCACGGTTCGCCCGGCGCTGGCGCGGGAGCTGGGCCTTGGCGACGACGTGCTCGTCTCCAGCGGCGGTGGCGACAACATGATGGGCGCCATCGGCACCGGCAATATCGAGCCGGGCCGCGTCACGATCAGCCTGGGTACCTCCGGCACCATCGCCGTCCATTCGCCGGATCCGGTGGTGCCGGACAACGCCATGGTGGCGAACTTCTGCGCCAGCCACGATGGCTGGCTGCCGCTGATCTGCACCATGAACGTGACCTCGGCCACGACGACGCTGCGGGAACTGGTCGGGCTCGATATCGAGGGTTTCAATCGTGCCGTCGCCAAGGCCGAGCCGGGGGCGGGCGGCATCACCCTGCTGCCGTTCTTCAGCGGCGAGCGGGTGCCGGCGCTGCCGCAGGCCCAGGCGAGCATGAGCGGCATGACCAGCTTCAATACCACGCCGGAAAACCTCTGCCGTGCCGCCGTCGAGAGCGCGACGTTCGGGCTGCGTTATGGACTCGAACTGCTCGGCCCGCTGGCGAGCCAGGCCACCCAGGTACGCCTGGTCGGCGGCGGCGCGAAAAGCCCGATCTGGCGCCAGATCGTGGCCGACGTGCTCGATGTCGAAGTGGTCTGCCCGGAAGTGACCGAGGCGGCAGCCTTCGGCGGCGCGATTCAGGCGCGCTGGTGCGACGATCGCGAGTCCGAGGTGGCACTGGACACGCTCTGCCGGGACTGGGTCAAGCTGGACGAATCCACCTTGACCCGACCCCAACCGGAAACCGTGGCCAGCTATCACGGTATTTATCGGCGCTACCGCGACGCGCTGAGCCGCGAGCACGGTATCGCCTGAGTCTTCGGTTTCCGGCAGTCGGTGGCGGCTGTCGGGCCTTGAAATCAAGGCATCGCCTCCTCATCGATGAGTCATGGCACGACGTTCTTTTCCGAAAGAATCCATGATGCCTCGATGACCTGACTCTTTGCAGATCGCGATTCCCGGTCCGGTGACGGTGGATCGGATGCCGCCGATGAGGAATGGCCCGAAACTCGGCAAGGTCCCCGGCGAGAGCCGGGCATCGGTGTTATGCTTTCAGGATCAGGATTGCGACGGGATGCAATCACACGCCACGACGATGGAGCGACTCATGACACAGCAACTCGACTCTCTCAAGCAACTTTCCATGGTGGTTGCCGATACGGGCGATCTGGATGCCATTCGCCGTTATCAGCCCCACGATGCGACTACCAACCCGTCTCTGATTCTCAAGGCGTTCGATCTCGAGGGTTATCAGGATCTGATCAAAGAGACCCTGAGCGCGGTCAAGTCGGAAATTTCCGACCCCGATGCCCGCATCGAAGAGGCGGTCGATCGCCTGTCGGTCGCCATCGGCACCGAGATCACCAAGCTGGTGCCCGGCCGGGTATCCACCGAAGTGGCCGCCAAGCTCTCGTTCGACGAGCAGGCGAGCATCGACAAGGCTCATCACCTGATCGATCTCTACGAGAAGCGCGGCGTCTCCAAGGATCGCGTACTGATCAAGCTGGCCTCGACCTGGGAAGGCATCCGCGCCGCCGAGAAGCTGGAGAAGGAAGGCATCAACTGCAACCTGACGCTGCTGTTCTCCGATGCTCAGGCCCGTGCCTGCTTCGAAGCCGGCGTCTATCTGATCTCGCCGTTCGTCGGCCGCGTCACCGACTGGTACAAGAAGGCGACCGGCACCGAATCCTACGCGCCGGACGAAGACCCGGGCGTCAAGTTCGTTCGCGGCGTTTGCGACTACGCCAGCCGCTACGGGTACGACACCGTGGTCATGGGCGCCAGCTTCCGCAATACCGACCAGATCCTGGCACTGGCAGGCTGCAACCGCCTGACCATCTCGCCGGCGCTGCTTGAGGAACTCTCCTCGGCGGAAGGGGAAGTGACCCGCAAGGTGACCGATACCGGTAGCGGCAGCGAGCGTCTCGACCCGATCGGTGAAGCGCAGTTCCGTTGGGAGCACAACGAGGACGCCATGGCGACCGAAAAGCTGGCCGAAGGCATTCGCACCTTCGCCGCCGACCAGAAGAAGCTGGAAGGGCTGCTGGCCAAGCGTCTCGGCTAAGTCTTTCCTTTCAAGCTCGATGCAGAAACACCCGGCCATGTGCCGGGTGTTTTTTATTGGTGGACCGGACTTGGTGGTGGACCGGACCTGGCTGATTCTTGAGTGAAGAGGGCATCACTGATCGTGAATCAGCGATCCTCACCGTTGATTGACGAGGGGGCTTAACGCTCGCCCCCTCGCCGCTCCCCCTCTTTTTGACGCCGCCGGTCGGCGAAACCCTGGTCGCTCGAGTGACGAACTCGGGTCGACGCGAAAGGGCATCCTGCCCAACGCGCCTCTTGCGTCGTCCATGACGCAAGACCCGGTTCGACACTCGATTGCCCAGCGCCGTCCGGGAAAGGCGTCATCGGGTGGCAGTCGACAGGCTTTGAGGTCGAAATCTACCCGAGGCGTCTTCTGTCGATCGGAGGGGTTACGCCTTCTTCCACACGTCGGCCAGAATCTCGTAGGATTTCACCCGATCAGCGTGATCGTAGCAGTCGGTATTGACCATGATCTCATCGGCGCCGGTGCGTTCGAGCAATTCGTCCAGTTGCTGGCGAACGCGCTCCGGGCCACCGATGACGGCGGCGCCGAGATTCTGCGCGACCATGGCCTGCTCCTGCGGCGACCAGTCGAGTCTTTCCACCGGCGGCTGGGTGCGCGTGCTCTTGCCGCGAATCAGGTTGAGGAACTTCTGCTGCTGCGTGGTAGCCAGGAAGCGCGCGCGCTCGTCGCTCTCGGCCGCGACCAGCGGAATGCCGATCATCGCGTGGGGCTTGTCGAGCACGCCGGGCTGGAAGCCTTCGCGATAGAGATGCAGCGCTTCGATCATGTAACCCGGCGCGAACTGGCCGGCAAAGGCGAAGGGGAGCCCGAGCCTGGCGGCGAGCTGGGCGCTGTAGCCGCTGGAACCGAGCAGCCAGATGGGCACATGGGTGCCTTCACCCGGAATCGCCCGCACCCGCTGGCCGGGCACGCTGTCGCCCAGGTAGCGGCGCAGCTCATCGAGGCGATCGGGGAAATCGTTGACGCCGGCGCGGGGGTCGCGACGCATCGCCTGCATGGTGATGCCGTCGGAGCCCGGCGCACGGCCGAGGCCGAGGTCGATGCGATCCGGGTAGAGCGTGGCCAGCGTGCCGAACTGCTCGGCGATCGCCAGCGGCGGGTGGTTGGGCAGCATGATCCCGCCGCTGCCGATGCGCATGGTCGAGGTGGCCCCCGCGATATGGCCGATCAGCACGCTGGTCGCCGCACTGGCGATCCCGTCGATGTTGTGGTGCTCGGCCAGCCAGTAGCGGTTGTAACCCAGCCGTTCGGTCTGCTGGGCCAGGTCGACGCTGTGGCGGAAAGTCTCCGCCGGTGTGCCGTCGCGCGTGATCGGTGCCAGATCCAGCACCGAGAGAGGAATATCGGCAAGTCGTGACATGAGCGTTCTCGTCGGAGAAATGGGCGGGCGCTCGTTAGCGCCCTCATGATCCTCATCATGAGGGCGTCCGAGGTGAATGCAACCGATATGTGATATCGATTTTGTTTGGCACTCGGACGCGATCTTCCCGAGAGAGCGCTTTTGGGCGATGTCAGCAGGGGACAGGATTGGCTGACGGCGACTGGCGTGCGCCGTCTCGCTGCCGGGACTGGAGCCGATAACCCATCATCGAATAATCCTCCGGCGAATACGCTGAAAGGTAGACCAGGAAGCTAGCCCAAAGGGGACTTACGCCGGGGCCACCCTGACATGATATGTTGGAGTTCCTCGAAGCGTGACTCGAGACAGCTTGCAGTAGCCTCCGCAGAGGCAGAAGGCGTCGTCTACACTGGTGATGTCAAAGGAAATCAGCACAATCAAAAGGGGACGACATGCCCAAGCTTGGTAAACAAGGCGTATTCATCGTCTCGGCGGTGGTGATCGCGGCGATCGTAGCCGTTGGCGCCATTTTCCCGACTGGATTTGGGAATATTGCCAACGCTGCATTGGGTGCGACCACGCACTACTTTGGATGGTTTTATCTGCTATCCGTGTTCGGATTCGTGATTTTTCTGGTCGGCCTGGCGTTCAGCAAGTACGGAAAGATTCGCCTGGGACCGCAGGATAGCAAGCCGACCTATGGCTTCTTTTCCTGGGTGAGCATGCTGTTGGCGGCAGGGTTCGGTGTCGGCCTGGTGTTCTACGGCATGGCGGAACCGATGACCCATTACATGACGCCGCCCTACGGCGACGTGGCGCCGGAATCCGCCGAGTCGGCGCGCTATGCCATTCAGTACGCCTTTTTCAACTGGGGCATTCATCAGTGGGCGGCTTTCTCGGTCGTCGGTCTGATCATCGCCTACTATCAGTTTCGCAAGAACCAGGCGGGCATGGTTTCCAACGTGCTGTCGTCGGTCACCGCCAAGCGTCCGAAGTTGCGTCGTCTCGGACCGATCCTCGATATCTTCGCCGTCGTCGCGACGGTGATGGGCGTGGCGACCTCCATCGGGCTGGCCGTGCTGCAGATCAACGGCGGCCTGCATTTCGTGTTCGATGTGCCTGAAAACATGATGTGGCAGTTCATCATCATGGGAGCGATGTTCATCTGCTACATGATCTCGGCGACGTCGGGGCTGGACAAGGGCATCAAGAACCTGTCCAACCTCAATCTGATCATCTGTTTCGCGCTGATGTTCTACATCCTGTTCACGGGACCGACCATCGCGATTCTCGAGACCATCACGCTGGGCATCGGCGACTACTTGCAGAACTTCATCGGCATGAGCCTGCGAATGTCTCCCTTCGATGACAGCCAGTGGGCGTCCAACTGGACGATTTTCTACTGGGCCTGGGTCATCGCCTGGTCACCGTTCGTGGGCACCTTCGTGGCGCGTATCTCGCGCGGGCGCACCATCAAGCAATATGTCTTCGGCGTGCTCGTCGTGCCGCCGCTGCTGGCCTGCCTGTGGATCGGTGTGTTCGGTGGCGCCGCCATCCAGATGGAAATGAACAGCGATGCGGGTCTCGCCCAGGCGACGGCCGACAACATCACCTCGGCGCTGTTCCAGATGTTCGATCTGATGCCGTTCTCGAACGTGCTGTCGATCGTCGCGCTCTGCCTGATCTTCATCTTCCTGGTGACATCGGCGGATTCCGCGACCTACATCGTCTCGCAGATGACCGATAATGGCTCGCTCAATCCGCCGCTGATGAAGCGGATCATCTGGGGGGTACTGATCGCGGCGATCTGCCTCACGCTGCTTTCTGCCGGTGGCGAGAACGGGCTGAAAGGGTTGCAGTCGGCATCGGTGCTGGCGGCGTTGCCATTCACGTTCATTCTCTACGGCATGATATTCGTGACTCTGAAAGAGCTGCGCGCCGACCGCAAGGCGATGCTGACCGCTCTCTATCGTCGCCATAGCGATACGCCGGTAGGCGCCGATGCATTCGAAGCCGAAGAGCTGGCGGAGGAAGACCGTTACCGCCGCGCGCCGGACATCAAGAACCGTCGCATCAATCCGCGATAGTCGGGCGTGATATCGCGACGGCCCCGGTCCGCCAGGATCGGGGCCGTTTTCGTTGGTGGCATCGTTCTGCCGGCATCAAGTCGAGGGGCGAGGGGCGAGGGGCGAGGGGCGAGGGGCAAGGGGCGAGTGGGCGCGGGGAAAGTGGCGAAGATCGGCGAAAAGACCTAATTTGAAGCTCAATTCAAGAGGCGTGCCGCCGTTAACATAATCATATGACTTGCGGAACTTGCCCATGCGCCCGGCCATGAAGCCCACCAGCCAGCTAGGCCGCCACCAACCAGGCCGACACCAACCAGGCCGACACCAGCTACGCCAAGGCGCGACTCGGCGTTCGCTGGTGCCTGCCGAAGCGCCTGTCGACCGGTGGCTCAATTTGCTGGTCAGCGTATCCGTGGTCACGGCGCTGCTCGTCGGCGGCGTGGCGCTGGTCGTTACCTTGCTGTTCCACTGATCGCCGCGATCGTGGTTATCCGGTGAGCCTCGTTCTCGAAGGCTGCCGATCTCAAGACGAACCTTCTGGCGTCGATCGCTCTTCGCGGCGCCGACGCTGCAATCGCTGCATCGATGCCACCAGGTCGTTGAACCGTTCCCCCTGAATCTGGATGTGAGCCTTGATCGCCGCTTCGGCAGCGTCGGCGTCGCCGCGCTCCAGCGCCGCCATGATCGCTTCGTGCTCGTCGAAACTGCTGGCGAGACGGCGGCGGGCATGCAGCTGCAGGCGGCGATAGGGCTTCAGAATGGCGTGCAGGCGCGAGGCTTCCTGCGCCAGGAAGTCATTATGGCTTGCCTGGTAGATCAGGTGATGAAAGGTCCCGTTTTCGTAGTAGTAACCGTCGGCATCGCCGGCAGCCATGCATTCGCGGCAAGCCGCCTGGGCGCGATGCAGCGCCGCCAGTTCTTCCGGTGTCATGCGCCGCGCCGCCAGACGTGCGCACATCCCCTCCAGCTCCGCCATCACTTCGAAACGCTCGACCAGTTCGGTCACGCTCAACTGGGCGACGAATGTCCCGCGCTTGGGCAGCACGCGCACCATGCCGGATGCGGCGAGCTGCTGCAGCGCCTCGCGGATCGGCGTGCGCGAGCAGTCGTACTCCTGCGCCAGTGCCGCCGGGTCCAGTTTGTCTCCAGGCGCGTAATGGCCTTCGACGATGGCATCCTCAAGCAGGTCGCGAAGCCGCTGGGCATGCGGGATGCGAGCCATATTAGACTTTCTCCTATGTTGACACCGGGCTGGCCGGGGCATAACTGTTATATATAACAGAGCGATGGCATGTATGTTAACAGTCGGTTTCGGAATTCATGCCGACGTTTTTCTGCCAGACCGCTTCGCTCTGCCGAACGCTCGTCGCTGCCGCCGCTGGTGACAGCCCGAGCTCCAGCCACAGACCCGAGAGGGCCGGCATGAACGTCAACATGAATTTTCTGCAGGATCTTCTCTCCAGCATCGGCCGCCGGACACGGGGCCAGCATCTTGCCGGTAGCGAAGATGGCGGAACGCCGAGCAGTCTGGCGCGGCTGACATCGGTATGCGAAACGCTGATGCAGCCCGGCGGCGAGGCGTCGCAGATTCTGATCGCCCAGGAGGCACTGGAGCGCTACGCCTCGCTCGGCGAGAGCGATCGGCTCGCCTTCTTCCAGTTGCTGGGGGAACGCTACGCCGCCGAGCCCGACGCCATTCACGAGGCTTATGCGGCGTATCGCGACAACGGGGACAACGCCAGTCTGCAACGGCTGTTCGCGGCCTGCGAGCCTCGTCGTCAGCACCTGCTGCGGCGGCTGAATCTGTGCCCGGGCGGCACCTACGAACTGGTCAAGATGCGCGCGGACCTGTTGCGCTGCCTCAAGGCGAACCCCGAGCTGGTGCCGCTGGATGCGGATTTCGATCATCTCTTCGCGTCCTGGTTCAACCGCGGCTTTCTGGTGCTGGAGAGCATCGACTGGAACACGCCGGCCGCGGTACTCGAGAAGATCATCCACTATGAAGCCGTTCATGCCATCGGCGACTGGTCGGACCTGCGTCGGCGCCTCGACCCCGAGGACCGCCACTGCTATGCCTTCTTCCACCCGGCCACCGGTGACGAGCCGCTGATCTTCGTCGAAGTGGCGTTGTGTCGGGGTATTCCCGACAGCATCCAGACGATTCTGGAGGGTGGCGACGAGGTGCGTCCGGAGGAGGCCGATACCGCCGCCTTCTATAGCATCAGCAACTGCCAGGCCGGCCTGCGGGGTATCTCGTTCGGCAACTTCCTGATCAAGCAGGTCGTGCAGGAACTCAAGCGCAATCTGCCGAATCTCGAGAACTTCGTGACGCTATCGCCGGTCCCCGGCTTTGCCAAGTGGCTGGCGGCGGAACGCGAAAGCGGTGGCTGCCAGCTCGCCGACGAGATCGCCGAAGGTCTCGACGAGGGGCGCTGGCTGGAAGAGCCCAAACTGCGCGACAAGCTGAATGCCGAACTGCGGGGGCTGGCGGCGCATTACCTGATCGATGTCAAGCGCGATAGCGGCCTGCCGCTGGATCCGGTGGCCCGCTTTCATCTGGGCAACGGCGCCAGCCTGCACCGGCTCAACTGGCCCGGCGATACCTCCGAGAACGGTCGCCGCCAGTCTCATGGCCTGATGGTCAATTATCTCTACGAGCTCGACCGCATCGAGCAGAACCACGAAGCGTTCAGCCGCGAGGGCACGGTGGTCTGCACCAGCGAGATCCGCCGCGATGCCAAGCAGGGGCGCTCGCGCTGCCGTCATGGCTCTCGGACCGATGCCTGATCGATCGTGACCGTTTAACAAAGCAGGAGAGGTGGGATGAACCAGAGTCTGTATCTGCAATTTTCGGGCAATTTCGAGCGCCGCCCGGACAAGGTGATGATTGATACACCGAGCGGCGAGCAGTATCGCTATCGCGACGTGCTTTCCACTTCGCGGCGCATGGCGCGGGCCCTCCGCGAAAGCGGCGTGGTGCCGGGCGACCGCGTCGTGGTGCAGGTCGACAAGAGCCCGCAGGCGATCATGCTCTATCTGGCCTGCCTGCAGACGGGGGCGGTCTACCTGCCGCTCAATACTGCCTACACGGAGGCGGAAGTCGAATACTTCCTGACAGACGCCGAGCCGCGATTCTATGTCTGCCGCCCGGACGACATCGACACCGCACGGCGGTTGGCACAGCGCTGTGGGGTATCGGTCGTCGAAAGCCTGGGCGCGGAAGCCGACGGGTCGTTGATGGAACGGGTCGCCAAGGCCGAGGAAGATCCGCACATCGCCGAGCTGGAAGCCAACGATCTGGCCTCGATCCTGTATACCTCCGGCACCACCGGGCGCTCCAAGGGTGCCATGCTGAGCCACGGCAATCTCGCTGCCAACAGCCAGGCGCTGGCGCAGTCCTGGCGCTTCAGCGCCGACGATCATCTGCTTCATGCCTTGCCGATCTTCCACACTCACGGACTGTTCGTGGCGTGCAACATCATCCTGACCGTCGGCGCTTCGATGACCTTCCTGCCCAGGCTCGATGCCGAGCAACTGCTGGATCTGATGCCACGGGCAACGGCCTTGATGGGGGTGCCGACGTTCTACACCCGCCTGCTGGCCAGCCCGCGGCTGAACAGGGAGACCACCGCGAACATGCGCTTGTTCGTGTCCGGCTCCGCGCCGCTGCTGGCGGAAACCCATCGGGAATTCAGCGAACGTACCGGCCACGCCATTCTCGAACGCTACGGCATGACCGAGACCAATATGAACACCTCGAACCCCTACGACGGCGAGCGTCGGCCGGGCACGGTCGGTTTCGCGCTGCCGGGTAGCGAGGTCCGCATTACCGATCGCGAAACCGGCAAGGCGTTGCCGGCGGAGGAAACCGGTCTGGTGGAAGTTCGCGGGCCGAACGTTTTCCAGGGCTATTGGCGAATGCCGGAAAAGACCGCCTCCGAGTTTCGCGACGACGGCTTCTTCATTACCGGCGATCTCGGGCTGATCGACGAAGACGGCTATCTGCACATCGTCGGCCGCGACAAGGATCTGGTGATCTCCGGCGGCTACAACGTCTATCCCAAGGAGATCGAGCAGTGGATCGACGAGCTGCCTCAGGTGGTGGAGTCGGCCGTCATCGGTGTCGCCCATCCTGATCTGGGCGAGGGGGTGACCGCGGCGGTGGTATTGAAGCCGGGGGAATCGCTAGACGAGTCTGACGTGCTGGCGGCGCTGAAGGACAAGGTGGCGCGCTACAAGCAGCCGAAGCGGGTGTTCTTCATCGATAGCCTGCCACGCAACGTCATGGGCAAGGTCCAGAAGAACGCGCTGCGCGAACGCTATGCCGATATCTACCTGAGTGCCGAAACGGCAAACCCATGAATATCGCGAGAGGTTTTTCACCCTCGCCGCGCGGGTAACGCGGCACGGCCGTCACGCCGGGCGTGGCGGTCCCGATACACGCCAAGCTCCGACAACCGGGCCAATCATAACCATTCTCTATAACAGTGCCCCAAGAGGTGACAACGATGGTGATCTACGGTGTAGCACTCCTGGCCGGCTGCATGCTGGTCGGGCTAATCATCGGCGACGTACTCGGCCAGTTGCTGGGAATCGATGCCAATCTGGGCGGTGTGGGCATTGCCATGCTGCTGCTGATCTTCGTGACCGGCTACCTCAAGGATCGCGGCAAGCTGCCGGAGACGACCGAGAGCGGCATCAACTTCTGGAATGCGATGTACATTCCCATCGTCGTTGCCATGGCGGCCAGCCAGAACGTGGCGGCTGCCTTCAGTGGCGGCATGGTGGCGATCCTGGCCGGAGTGCTGGCCGTCGTGCTGGGGCTGGCGCTGGTTCCCGTGCTGACCGGCAGGAAGGTCGACGATGCGAGCCCGCTCGACTCGACGCCAACAGCCCATAGCGGCCACTGAAAGGGGAGGCTCGCATGAACGATTCCATTGTGTCGCTGGTCGACAAGTATCACCTGATTGCCGCTTTTGCCGTGATCGGCCTGACCATGTACGTGGCGTACTGGCTCAGTCGCCATCTCACCGCGGGCCGTCTGCATGGCTCGGCAATCGCGATCATCATCGGCTTGATCCTCGCCTATGTCGGTGGGGCATCCACCGGCGGCAGCAAGGGGCTTTCGGATGTCACGCTGTTTTCCGGCCTGGGATTGATGGGGGGCGGCATGCTGCGGGATCTGGCGATCATCGCCACTGCGTACGGCGTGCGTCTGCAGGAGGTCAAGAAAGCAGGCCTGCGTGGCGTGATCGCCCTGTTTCTCGGCGTGCTGGTGTCGTTCGTGGCGGGGGCCGTCGTCGCGATCGGCTTCGGCTATACCGACCCGGTCGACATCACCACGATCGCGGCCGGCGCGGTGACCTATATCGTCGGACCGGTGACCGGGGCCACGCTGGGCGCGAGTTCGGAAGTGATCGCGCTGTCGATCGCCGCCGGCCTGGTCAAATCGATCCTGACCATGATCGCGACACCGATGACCGCAAAGCTCATCGGGCTGGATAACCCGCGCTCGGCGATGATCTTCGGTGGCCTGATCGGAACGACCAGCGGCGTCGCGGCGGGTCTCGCGGCCACCGACGCGCGGCTGGTGCCCTACGGTGCGATGACCGCGACGTTCTACACCGGGCTCGGCATCCTGCTGGCACCGACGGTCCTGTTCCTCGCAGTGCGGGCGATTTTATGAATATCTGCCCGAAAGACCGCTTCGGAGCGACCCAAGTCCGAGCGCTCGTTCCGGAAAGACAGCCAGTGGCGACCGCCCCGGGGGCGGTCGTCAGCCCTGAAACGAGGGGAACATTCGAGCGTGGCAGCGCTCCTGGCAGGAGCTGGAAACGGGAGCGATCGAGACACAGCCTCGGCCGGCCGATTTCGCCTGGTAAAGCGCATGGTCGACTTCCTCCAGTAGCGCTTTTGGCCTCTGCTGGCGGTATTCGCCCACGCCGGCGGAGAAGCTTACGCGGAGGCGCGGTGTGCTCAAGGTGCGTTGGCGAAGTTGCTTCAGGACGCGGTCTATCGTGGTCTGTGCCGAAAAACGATCGACCCCGGGCAAGATCACCAGGAACTCCTCTCCGCCCCAGCGAACCAGGGTATCGCCCGAACGCAGCGCGCCGGTCATGAAGTGGCTGAATTCCGTTAGCACTTCGTCGCCGACGGCATGGCCGTAGCGATCGTTGATCTCCTTGAAGTGATCCAGATCGAGCATGGCAATGGCGACCTTTTCGCCGTAACGCTGGCTTCGCTCCAGTGTCTGTTCGAGCAGTTCCAGGCCGAAGCGACGGTTGTGCAATCCGGTCAGATCGTCTCGCGTTGCCAGATATTCGAGGCGACGGTTCTTTTCCTGCAGCCGGCGTTCGATATCGCATCGCTCGGTGATATCCACGAGAAAGGCGATCCGCTGGGGGCGGCCCGCTTCGTCGTGGCTGATCGTATCCTCGATGATGACGGTGCGCGATGATCCGTCATGCAGCCGGACTTCCACGGCGCGGCGTTGTTCCAGTGCCTTGAGGAAGCTGGCTGCGAGTTGCTTCTCGGCAGCCTGATGATGCTGCGAGGGCAAGAGCTTCCGAAAGTGAGCATTGAGCAGCTCGCTTTCCGCATAGCCGAAGAACTCGCAGAAGGCGTGATTGACCAGCCGCAGATAACCTTCCACATCGATGATGCATACGCCCATGGGCAAGTTCCCGAGCACCTGGCGTAGATGTGGTTGCGCCTGTGGCAGTAGGCCCGGGGTATCGTCGATGGCGGTAATCTCGCCGATGGCGATGAGCACGTGACGCGTGGCACCTTCGTCGGCTCGTGTTTCCAGCGGAGAAATCTTGAGTTTCAGCGCTTGCAGCGGCTGCGCACGTTGGCGGATGTGGAAGCACTGCCACTGACTCGAGTTTTCCGACGAGACATTCAGCAATGCCGGATGATCGCGGCCAGCCGCCGGATAGCGACGAGCGTCCAGCCATTGCCACGGGTCGGCCATGGGGAAGCCATCACCCAGGTGCAGCTGACGTTTCGCCGTCTCGTTGGCATCGACCAGCAGGGGAACGCCGGCATCGAGCCGGTAGATCAGTGCCGCGATATTCAACGTGTCCAGCCCATCCGGCGTGGAAGGGCCCTCGACGGCCTGATGGGATAGCGGATTTTTCGAAGCAACCATAAGCCAGGGTACCGTGATTCGAACGGTGGATGGAGTTGCCAGTCGTATCGCGGTCGTCAGTGTTCGCCACGAACCAGCGCGAAGCGCGATTCGGGGCAGGTCGGTAGTTGTCCTGCGGCCGGTCTGGCAAACCAGTATCCCTGCTGTCTGGCAATACCGTGGCGGTAGAGCCAACGAGCTTCTTCTAGTTTTTCTACACCTTCGGCAATCAGCGTGATGTCCAGCTGACGTGCCAGGGTAATGATGTGTTCCAGAATTCTTTGCTGGCGGGGAGCCGTCTGAATATCGCTGACCAGTTGGCGATCGATTTTCAGTACATCCGGCGAGATGTCGATCAGCAGATCGAGATTGGCATATCCGGTGCCGAAATCATCCAGCGCCGTCTTCATCCCCATTTCATGGTAGCTGGTCACGATATTCTGCAGATGGCACCGATCCCCGACATTTTCGGACTCGGTGATTTCGAAACAGAGCCGGCTCGTCGGCCAGCCGACCCGCCTGGCTGCGGCAAGCGTGGCCTGAATGCATGCCTGCGGTTCGTAGACGGCATTGGGCAGGAAGTTGATCGAGAGCATCCCTTCGGCCCCCAGATCGTGGGCCATTTCGATCGCCTTGACCCGGCAAGCCTGATCGAAGCGGTAGAGGTTGGCGTCGTCGACCCGTGCCAGCACCGAACCGGCGGATTCCCCGCCGCTTCCCCTGACCAGCGCTTCGTAGCCATAGATTCGACTCTCGTCGATGTTCACCAGTGGCTGAAATGCCATGGTGAATTCGAAATCCAGCGGTACGTCGCAGCGACCGCAAACGTTCTCGTGTCTGGCACAGCCCGGCATTGTGTCCTCCTTGACGACATGCACGGTAATGATTGTTTTCTGCTCGACTGGAAATGCGTTCGTCAGCATTTCGACAAGTTAACTAAGCTTAGAATATGTGATTGAGAACGAATAGCACCGATTTAGTAGAAAAGTGTGAATCACGCTGTCCAATGCGTCGCCGATTACCGACGCCGTGAAAATCCGCCTTCAGCCTGCCGGAGTCCATGAAACCTTGTAACTATTCAGGTGGCTGCGGATGGCATGTCGCCAACCACCTGATTTTTTTGGCATAGTGTGCCTGATCCTTCGGCACGTCTATGCGGTGACATGACCATCAGCGATATCAACGTCGACGAGGC